>NZ_JBJGXU010000120.1:0-5209 GCF_045447305.1 Pseudomonas sp. D47
AAAGAATTCAACCCATAAAAAGATGTGTAGATACCGATGCTGCGATGGGGCCCGAACAGCCAGCAGAAAACTACCTGACACTCCCGCGCAACACGCCTACGCGTTCCTGCAACTGTGCAGGTGTCGCCGCCTCGGCCGTCACCGGCTCACCCGCCACCAACGTGACATGCGACCAGATCCGGTGAAAGAACCCCTTGCTCGGATCGCGACTGAAAAAACTCCCCCACAAGCCCTGCAACGCCATCGGAATCACCGGCACCGGCGTCTCCTCCAAAATGCGCGTCACGCCACCGCGGAACTCATTCATCTCACCGTCCCCGGTCAACTTGCCTTCCGGGAAGATGCACACCAACTCGCCCTCCTTCAGGTACTGGGCAATGCGTGTGAAGGCCTTTTCGTAGATCTGAATATCCTCGTGACGCCCGGCAATCGGAATCGCCCCGGCGGTGCGGAAGATAAAGTTGAGCACTGGCAAGCGGTAGATCTTGTAGTACATAACAAAGCGAATCGGCCGACGCACCGCGCCGCCAATCAACAAGGCATCGACAAACGACACGTGGTTGCACACCAGCAACGCCGCGCCTTCATCCGGAATCAGCTCAAGGTTGCGGTGTTCCACGCGGTACATGGAATGGCTGAGCAGCCAGATCATGAAACGCATGGTGAACTCGGGGACGATTTTGAAGATGTAGGTGTTGACTGCGATGTTGAGCAGCGACACCACCAGAAACAACTCAGGGATCGACAGCTTGGCCACGCTCAGCAGCAGGATCGACACGATGGCCGAAACCACCATGAACAACGCATTGAGAATGTTGTTGGCCGCGATCACCCGCGCGCGCTCGTTCTCGGCGGTGCGCGACTGGATCAGCGCGTACAACGGCACGATGTAGAAACCGCCGAACACGCCCAAACCGAGGATATCGAACAACACCCACCAGGCCTGGCCGTAACTGAGTACGGCCAACCAGTCGTTGGCCTGGACGTTCTGCGGGAAGCCGCCGGAGTGCCACCACAGCAACAGCCCGAACACGGTCAGGCCGAATGAACCAAACGGCACCAGGCCGATTTCGACCTTACGCCCTGAGAGCTTTTCGCAGAGCATCGAACCGAGGGCGATACCCACGGAGAACACCGTGAGAATCAGCGTCACCACGGTTTCGTCGCCGTACAACCATTCTTTGGCGTAGGCCGGGATCTGCGTGAGGTAGATCGCGCCGACAAACCAGAACCACGAGTTGCCGACGATCGAGCGCGACACCGCCGGCGTCTGCCCCAGGCCCAGGCGCAAGGTGGCCCAGGACTCGCTGAAAATGTTCCAGTTCAGGCGCAGCCCTGGCGTAGACGCCGCCGCGCGCGGAATGCTGCGGCTGGCCAGGTAACCCAGCACCGCCACGCCGACAATCGCCACGGCCACTATCGGTGCGTAATGGGTAGACGACATCATGACCCCGGCGCCAATGGTGCCGGCCAGGATCGCCAGAAACGTGCCCATCTCCACTAGGCCGTTGCCGCCCACCAGCTCATCGTCCTGCAATGCCTGGGGCATGATCGAGTACTTCACCGGGCCGAACAGCGCCGAGTGCGTGCCCATGGCAAGCAGCGCCAGCAGCATCAACTCCAGGTGATTGAACAAAAAGCCCGTGGCGCCGACGGCCATGATCACGATCTCGCCGATCTTGATCGCGCGGATCAGCGCGTCCTTGTTGAATTTCTCGCCAAACTGCCCGGCCAGCGCCGAGAACAGGAAGAACGGCAGGATAAACAGCAAGGCGCACAGGTTGACCCAGATGGAGCGGTCACCGTCGATGGTCAGCTTGTAGAGAATGGCCAGGATCAGCGATTGCTTGAAGATGTTGTCGTTGAAAGCGCCCAGTAACTGGGTAATGAAAAACGGCAGGAAGCGCCGTGTGCGCAGCAAGGTGAATTGTGAGGGGTGGCTCATCGTCCGTGTTCCTGCGTGGCCTGTAGGCTATTGTTGATTTTCAGGCCACGACTTTACCTAATCCCGCTTACTTATTCCCTAGTCCTGCAATGCAAGGCGATACAAAAAGCTCACCTTTATAGGCGCCCAGCACGGTGCGCGTGGCGACGAGCAGCCACATCAGCGCCAAGGCCACCACCAATACGCAGCCAAACAGGCTGAAAAAACCCAGGTGCAGCACGCTCGCAAGCTTCAGCGTGGCCAAGGCGTAGACGCCCAAGGGGAAGGTAAAGCCCCACCAGCCGAGGTTGAACGGGATACCGGCGCGCAGGTAACGCAGGGTGATCAACACGGCGATCAGCATCCACCACAGGCCGAAGCCCCACAGGGTGATGCCGGCCACCAGGCCGAGGCCGTTGGCCATCTCGCCTACGCCTGGCAACCCATTGGCCGCGAAGATCGCCGGCGCGTCGCCGCCCAGCAACAGCATGCCGAGGGCACCGGTGCCGATAGGCCCGAGGGCCAGCCAGCTCGACGCGGCCATGTTGGCGTGGGGCAATTTGTGCAAGGCCATGCGCAGCATCAGGATGGTCAGGATGCTGAACGCCACCGGCAGCGAAAACGCCCACAGCACGTAGCTGGTCACCAGCATCACCAGTTGCGAGTGAGCATCGGCCAGGTGCGGCGCCAGCAGGCCACCGCTGGCGGCGGCGACTTCAGCGGCGACCACCGGCAACAGCCACACGGCGGTCATCTGGTCGATGCTGTGTTCTTGGCGTGTGAACATCATGAACGGGATCAGCACGCCACAGGCCAACGCCATTGCCACGTCCAGCCACCATAAGGCTTCGGCCAACGGCACCACATCGGCGCCCCAGCGCGGCAGCCCGAACAGCAGCAAGCCATTGATAATCGTCGCCAAGCCCATGGGAATGGTGCCGAAGAACATCGACACCGTGGAGTGCCCGAAGATGCGCCGCGCCTCGTGGAAAAACATCAACCAGCGCGCCGCGTACAATACGCTGAACAGCACAAACAGGCCGATGGTGAACAGCCACAGCCCTTCGGCAATCGCCTGCAGGCCGGGCAGATTGATCGGCAATTGGGCCAGCGCAAGGGCCAGCACGCCGGTGCCCATGGTCGCGGCAAACCAGTTGGGGGTGAACTGGCGTATCACTTCCCGTGGGCGGGTCAGGTGACTGAAGGGTTTGTAAGTAGCGGTATTAGAGCAAGTCATGTTGGTAATCCTCTTCCTCGCATGAGGTTGAGATCATCATAGAACCTGAACGAATATCTATATAACGGGTAATATCTCTAACTGTTATCTACTTTACCAATATAGAGACACTGACTAGGCCGCCGCCTTGGCCCGCGCCGAATCCTGCAGCAGCAAACCGGCTAAGGCACTCAGGGCCAGCACGATGAGCACGGCGCCGTAGCCATCGGTAGTGGCGATCAGGCCAAACACTCGGCTTAGGTTACCCGCCAGCAGCGCGGGCACGCAGAACGCCAAGTAGCTCAGGACATAAAACGCCGACATCAACCCCGCCCGCTCATGAGGCAATGCCAAGCTCACGATACTGCGCACACTGCCCATGAACCCGCCGCCGAAGCCCAAACCTGCGATCACACTGGCAGCAAAGAACAGCCACAGGCTGGCGCTCTGCACTGCCACTAGCAGCAACGCCACGCCCACCGCCAACAGCACCGCCGAGAGGCGCATGACCTTGTCTGCCGGGCGATCACGCAGGCTGTAGATCATCACCGCACCGCTCAAGGTCACGACCGCCACCAGGCCGCCGCCGATCAGGTGCGAGGTCGAGCCGGTGGCGGCGCGCACCAGCGAGGGCGCCAACGAGGAAAAGAACCCACCCAGTGCCCACACCGCCACATTCAGCGGCATCACCAGCCACAAGCCCCGGCGCGCTTGCGCGGGCACATGCAGGGTGGGCGCCAGCGACTTCAGGGCACCCGGAATGCGGCTGACGGTTTCCGGCAAGCGCCACACATAAAGCGCCTGCAGCAGCATCAAGCCCAGCAGCGTGAAGTAAATCAATTGGGTCGGACGTGGGCCGTACTCCACCAGCAAGCCGCTGCCCAAGGCGCCACTGGCCATGCCCAGCAGCGGCGCGAGGCTATTGAGCATCGGGCCGCGCAGGCGGTCGGTGTCCAGCAGCGTTGCCGCCAGCACCGCGGTTGCCGTGCCGGTGGCGAAACCTTGCAGCGCTCGGGCGGCTATCAGGTAGGCGGTGCTGTCAGCGTTGATAAACAACAGCATCGACACAATATTGAGGATCAGTGCGACGAAAATCACCGGCTTGCGCCCCACATGGTCCGACAGCGAACCGACGGTCAGCAGCGCCGCCAGCAAGCTCACGGCATACACGCCAAAGATCACCGTCAGCATCGCTGCGGAGAAATGCAGGTTGTCCTGGTAAACCTGATACAGCGGCGTCGGCGCGCTGGACGCAGCGAGGAAGGTCAACATGGTGATGACCAGGAACGCCAAGCTGGAACGTTGAGAAATGACGCTAGGCATGTGCACACTCCACTAAAGCTAATATTTTGCTTTTGCGGAGTGTGCTACCGGCAAGCGCTTAAAGCAAATTCTTTGTGTTAAGGTTTTACGCATGGCGATTAAAGAAGGCCTTCGCCCGGGGGGCCGCAGTGCCCGGGTTCAAGAATCAGTGCATAACGCCGCGCGCGAACTGCTGGAAGCCCATGAGCGTTCCAGCGTTACCGTGCCGATGATTGCTGCGCGCGCGGGCGTTACGCCCTCGACCATCTACCGCCGGTGGGGCGACTTGGCTGCCCTGCTCGCCGACGTGGCGCTGGAGCGCCTGCGCCCGGACACCGAGCCCGCTAACACCGGCACCCTGCGCGGTGACTTGCGCGCGTGGGGGGAGCAATACCTGGATGAAATGAGCTCTGAGCTTGGGCGCAACATGATGCGCGACGTGCAGTGCAGTCATCCCAAGGACTATTGCAGCAACATTCTGATGGGCCAGTTGCAGATTATTCTCGACCGTTACCAAAGCAGCATCGACGTGCTGCCGACGCTGGATCGGTTGCTGAATTTGATCGCGGCGCCCACGGTGTATCGCAGCCTGTTTGCCAGTGCGCCGTTGCCGGTTGAAGAACTGCATGAATTGATTGAGCTGGCACTGAAAGGCTAAGAGCCCAACACCGATAAAACTGTGGGAGCTGGCTTGCCTGCGATAGCGGTGGGCCAGGTAACATTTCATCGCTGACATACCGCTATTCCAGCATAGGTATCTACGCAAG
>NZ_JBJGXU010000121.1:0-4996 GCF_045447305.1 Pseudomonas sp. D47
GTGTCCGCAGCAGGTATTACTCCACAAACCAGGGGAGTGGTACTTGCCGTCTGCTCGTTGTTGCAGGAGTACGCGAGACTGTCGGTCGAATAGGAAGATCGAGAACGCACGGTGCAGCAAGCCTTCTTGATGCGCGCGCAGTTTTCCGGCAGTTCCTATTTGCTGATTGTTGAGGTCAACGAGTATCAGTAGATCTTCCATTGGGCAGTCGTCGGGCGAAATTGTAAGGTAACTTATAGTGCTGAATGGGGCGGCGAGGGTGGTTTTTTTGTAAACGTTTTAAGTGGCGAGGGTGTGGCTTTATAAACAGGGAGCGTCTTATGCTTTTTGTTGGTTTTCTCGGCTGCTTTAATTTCGTTAAAGTTGGTTGATAAGTTTAGAACGTTGCTAGCGTTGATTCAGTAGCAATGTAGTCCACGTAAAGCAGTGACCTGTGCTGTGTTGACGGTCTTTTACGCGTGAAAAAACACTGTGTAAAAAAGTGAGAGGGGACGCTCTCATACCTGTCAGCCAGCGAGGTCGTTGAGATGGTCAATTCCTGCTTGTCATTTGATAAGGCCTGGTACTTGAATGCCAAAGCCCAGTGGTCTGAGCCTTTCATGTATCAAGAACGTACACCTGGAAAGCTCGTGCGAACGGAGCTTGCGTGGGCGCTCTGCGCATTCTACGGCTTGCCTTGCGCCCAGGCGCACGTGTTGTGCGCTGCCATAGAGCGAATAAACCTGTCTTCATTGATACATGACGATCTGCTCGATGGGGACAGTTTGCGCCGTGGAATTCCAACGGTGTGGAAGCAATATGGCGCAGAGGTCGCGCTGGTGTCAGGGATGTACGGCTACTTGGATGGGCTGAGAGTGCTCGCTGAATTAAATGATATGAATATTGTGCGTGCCGGCATAGAGAGCCTTGAGTGCCTGCACGTCGGTCAATACCTCGATGCTCAAGTAAGTGCCGGTGAAAAGTTGCCCTCCCTGGAAGAGTATGGGTGCATTGCACAGGCCAATACCGGTTGTTTTTTCGTGGTTTTATTAAAAGCCTGCCAATGTCTAAGGCCGCTGGATATTGACACGTATAGTCTGCTCGAATCGATGATGCTTCTACTGGGTGTCTATTATCGCTACGTCAATGATTACTGCGATATTAATCATATTCCTCATTTTGAAAAGAAAGGCTTTGCGATGGATCTGGAAGGCGGCCCAAAATCGTTCTTGATGATTTTGGCAAATGCGCCATTGGTCAAGGGCGCATTAACGGCGGATCAAAAAAATCAAATTATTCGGGCCTTCGGGGAGGCGGGTGTATTCGACGCCGCTCTGGCGTTGATGGAGGAAACGTATGCACAGCTTCTAAGTTACTTAGACGCTGTCAGGCAGCGCGAGGGGGCGGCTAATATCAAAGTGCTGGAGGCGTTTTTAAGTAGCGTCCATTTCCAGCCGGGGCCGGATGACAATTACTACACGCGCGTGCTGGCGTAGCGTCGTCGCGGCCACGTGTGTCCGCGACGGTCGGAAACAGGCGCGTCGTTTAGTGATCCATCGCACTCAAGATCGCATAAGCCACCTTGACCCGCTCAGCATTCGGGTAGTTCTTGTTCGCCAGAATGACCACGCCCATGTCCTTGCTTGGCACGTACACCACGTACGCGCCAAACCCGCCGGTTGAGCCGGTTTTGTTGTACAGCACGTTGGCCGGTTGCGGTTGTGCCGGCGTCAGCCAATTGGCCTTGTGCGGCTCCATCGCCATGGGCGTGGAGTTGCCCTCCAGCAACGCTTGCAGCGTGATCGGGTAAGGGTAGCGCTCCCAACCCAGGCCCTGGGTCATGCCGTTCACGGTGTAGTAACCGGCGTGGGTCGCCGCGATGGCTTGTTGCAGCGGCTTATCCAAGGTTTCCGGGTGCATGTTCACCATCACGTAGTGAGCCAGGTCCTGGGTGCTGGTCTTGATGCCGTAGGCTTCGCTGTCCAGTGCGCCGGGGCTGACGCGTGTGGGTTTCAGATTCTTGTCGTAGCCTTGGGCGTACAGGCCGCGCTTGTCAGCAGGCACGCTGACGTGGGTGTTGTTCAAGCCCAGCTTGGGCAGCAGGGTTTTCTGCAAGGCGACGTTGAACGGCTGGCCAAGGCTTTGCGCCGACAGGTAGCCGAACAGCCCGATGCTCGGGTTGGAATACAGGCGTTGTGCGCCCGGCCCGTAAGTCGGTTTCCAGTGCTGGAAATAGCCGAGCATGGTCTCGGCGCTGTCGGCAGCATCCGGAAACTGCAGGGGCAGGCCGCCTGCGGTGTAGGTCGCCAGTTGCAGGAGGCTGATCTGGTCAAAGGCGCTGCCGGCCAGAACGGACAGGTGCTCGCTGGCCTTGTCCGAGAGCTTGAGCTTGCCGGTCGCCTGGGCATAACCGCCAAGGGTGGCGGTAAAGGTTTTGCTCACCGAGCCGATTTCAAACAGGGTGTTTTCGCTGACGGGCTGCTGGGTTTCCTTTGAGGCAGTCCCGTAGTTAAAGTATTGCGCCTTGCCGTTTTGTACGACAGCGACCGCGAGGCCCGGGATGGCCTGTTGTTGCATTAACGGTTTTACGCTGGCGTCTACCACGGCTTGCAGGTCGTTTGCGGCCAGGCAGTTGCCGGCGGCGAGCAATGCGGCCAGAGCCGTTAAATTACGTACTCCAAGCAAGGACAGTTGGGGCATGATGGTGCTTCCATGAGAAGATTCGATAGAATAAAGAGCCTGCGCAGGCGAGGCCAATGTAGGCAGTTTGCCGGCTGCGAACAAACGATGATATCTCGCACCAGCCATTAGAAAATTTAGGGTCAAGCATGCTGCGTTCCCACCTGCCGCTCAATGCCTTGCGCGCCTTCGAGGCCTCGGCTCGCCATTTGAGCTTCACCCGCGCAGCCATTGAGCTATGTGTGACCCAGGCGGCGGTCAGCCATCAGGTCAAAAGCCTGGAAGCCCAACTCAATGTCACGTTGTTCAAGCGCCTGCCACGCGGTTTGATGCTCACCAGCGAAGGCGAAACCCTGCTACCGGTGGTGCGCGAATCGTTTGATCGCATCGCCCAGACCCTCAGCCAGTTCGAAGGCGGGCATTACCGCGAAGTGCTCACCGTCGGCGCGGTGGGTACTTTTACCGTGGGCTGGCTGCTGCCGCGCCTGCCGGACTTTCAGGCGCGCTACCCGTTTATCGACCTGCGCCTGTCCACCCATAACAACCGCGTTGACGTGGCCGCCGAAGGCCTGGATTACGCGATCCGCTTCGGCGCCGGGGCCTGGCACGGCACGGATGCCTGTGAGCTGCTCGCAGCCCCGCTGACCGTGTTGTGTACACCCACGCTTGCCGAACAATTGCGCACGCCAGCCGACCTGTTGAAGCATACCTTGCTGCGCTCCTACCGCGCCGATGAGTGGACTCAATGGTTCCAGGCCGCCGGCCTGCCCGCTGACACCGTGGTGCCGCGCAGCATCGTGTTCGACTCGTCGCTGGCGATGATGGAAGCGGCGCTGCAAGGCATCGGCGTGGCGCTGGCACCGGCGATGATGTTCTCGCGGCAATTGGCCACGGATGCGATTCGCCAGCCGTTCGAGGTGGGCATCACCACCGGCAGTTACTGGCTGACACGCTTGCAGTCGCGGGTTGAAACAGCCGCCATGTTGGCGTTCAAGGGGTGGCTGGAGGAACTGTCGACAGCGCAGCCAAAACTGTCTTAATGCCACTATTTTGAAACAAAATGAAACATTCTCTCGGGAATAGAGATCTACCCCATCTCCCGCACTGAGTTCATCCATGAAAACCCCGCGCCCCGCCGACCGCATGCCCCACCTCACGCAACTACGCAATTTGAAGATGGCACGCTCCGCCCATGCCTATGTGCGGGGCAGTACGGTGCAGTTTTACGAATGGTTGCACAGCCAGTCCGGCCGCCGTTTGCCCCATGGCCCGGCGATCTGGATCTGCGGCGATTGCCACGCGGGTAATCTCGGCCCGACCGGTGATACCAAAGGCCGTATCGACATGCACATCCGCGACCTCGACCAGACCGTGATCGGCAACCCGGCCCACGACCTGGTGCGCCTGGCGCTGTCCTTGGCCACCGCCGCACGCGGTTCGGACCTGCCAGGGGTGACCACCGCGCGCATGCTTGAAGAAATGATGGTCGGCTACGCGCAAGCCTTCAAAGACAAGCCCGACGAAGCGCCGCCACGCCCCTCCCAAGTCAAGGCCGGTATGCGCAGCGCCGTGGAGCGCACCTGGAAAAACCTCGCCCGTGAACGCATCGAAAGTGCCCGGCCGACGATCCCGCTGGGCAAGCACTTCTGGTCATTGTCTCGGGCAGAGAAGGGCGCCTTGCAAACACTGTGCGCCTCCGATGACATCCACCAGTTGGTCACCTCACTCAAAGGCCGCCCCAAAGACGCCAAGGTTGAACTGCTGGACTCAGTCTATTGGGTCAAAGGTTGCAGCTCCCTGGGCTTGCTGCGCTATGCCGCGCTGCTGGCCGTTGGCGACAAGGAGGATCAGGAATATTGCCTGATCGACATCAAGGAAGCCGTCGGCGCCGCCGCACCGCGAGCGGCACGCGCGAAGATGCCCAGGGATAACGGGCGGCGCGTGGTGGAGGGCGCGCGTCAGCTTTCACCGAGCTTGGGCGAGCGCATGGTCGCGACGCGTTTTCTCGACCATGGTTTTTTCATTCGTGAATTGCTGCCCCAGGACATGAAGCTTGAGCTGGATGAACTCAGCGAAATCGATGCCATGCACGCCGCCGGTTACCTGGCCCGCGTGGTCGGCATCGCCCACGCCCGGCAGATGGACCGCGATACGCGCAAGCAGTGGATGGCGGTGTTGCAGGAGAACCGCTCGAAACAGTTGGATGCACCGTCGTGGTTATGGACCAGTGTGGTGCAATTGGTGGGCAGCCATGAGCAGGGGTATCTCAACCATTGTCGGCGGTATGCGTTGGAACATTGATCTGAAAAAAAGCGACTAACCAATGTGGGAGCGGGCT
>NZ_JBJGXU010000122.1:0-4707 GCF_045447305.1 Pseudomonas sp. D47
CCCTTTTGGTTACTTTTGGCTGGGCCGGCATTCCGGGCTCTTTTCCAAAAGTGACCCGCCGTAAGGGCGGAACCCATAGCAGCCGTTACCCAAATAACGGATATGCACCCAGCGCCCCCGCGACAACCCAAGAATTCAACCCATAAAAAGATGTGTAGATACCTATGCTGCGATGCGGGCGCATCGGTCTGTCAGTGACACACAGTCGATGCCATCGCAGGCAAGCCAGCTCCCACATTTGATCTTCGCTGCTTTGAGCTTTTGCGTCCGCTTAACCGACCGGCATCAGGGCAAGCCCGCTCCCACACCAAAAGGCTAACCCTAGGTGCAGCCCCGGCGCCGGAGGCGAAACTTAATCGACTCTGGCGGCGTCAATGATGAAATCTGCAGGCTCATAGGAGGCAATGATGACAAGCATGAACGGCCAGCCGGCCGAGGCGGTGATTCAATTTTGGAAGCAGGCGGGGCCCAAGCGCTGGTTTGCCAAGGACGCGGCGTTCGACGCAGCGTTTCGCGACACCTTCTACGCCACCCATATGCAAGCCGCTCGGCGCGAGCTGGAAGGTTGGCTGGATTCAGCGCACGGCGCGCTGGCGTTGTTGATCCTGCTGGATCAGTTCCCGCGCAATGCCTTTCGAGGTACGGCGCACATGTTTGCCACCGACCCGCTGGCGCGGCTGTATGCGCAGCGCATGCTCGATGCCGGGCTGGATCAGTTGATCGAGCCCGAGCTGCGAGCGTTCTGTTATCTGCCGTTTGAGCATTCCGAAGACCCGGCCGATCAGCAGCGCTCGCTGGTGTTGAACCAGCGCCTGGATGCCAGCACCTACCATTGGGCCAAGGAGCACGCAAACATCATCGAACGGTTCGGGCGTTTTCCCCATCGCAACGCGGTGTTGGCCAGGGCCACCACCGCGCAAGAGCGTGAGTTTCTGGTTAAAGGCGGCTTTGCAGGCTAAGCCGGTGCCAGGGCTTCCTTGGCGCCTGCCGCGCGATAACGCCGCAAGCCCTTGAGGTCGACCGCCCAGCGCAACGCTTCGGTCGCCGAAGGGCGTGGGCCATGGGTGATCGCCTGTTCATCGTTGCCGAGTGCACCGAGGTAGCCTTGGGCGCCGCCGCGTTCGCTCCAGTAGTGGGTGTGACTGAACCACGACCGTGCCAGCCAGCCCTTCCACTTGCCTACAGTGACCGGCAAATCCAGCACGCCGGCGCCCATCACCGGCTTGACCGGGCCCGCGACGATATCGCCAAACAGGCCGTAGGGCGCCGGGAAGTAGAGGTTGGTCCAGCGCGTCACGGCAAAGGCCGCCGCGTGGTGCAAATACTGTGGGGTGAAGGGTTTTTCGCCGAGAATCACTGGCTGGCGGGCGTTGTAGCCGTAGCCCTTTTCGTCCTGGGTGGGCGGGCAGGCCGGGGCTTCGCGACGTGCCATGCGTTGTTTGAAGTCACTGACGCTGCGGCCCAGCAACAAGCTGGCGTGGGCCATCGGGCTGCCGACGGTGACCAGGTCGGTGATGCGCCACGGGTTGCCCAGGCCACGTTGCTCGATAAACGCTTGGGTTTGCTGTTCGCGAAACCTCAAGAGGCTGCCCAGGCTGCCGTCGAGTGCGGCACCGGCGTTTGGCAGCGCATCCTTGACCACCGGTTGCAGCGGTTCGTGGTGGGCATACCGGTTGGCCAGCTCGCGGTTACTGGGGATGACTTTGGTGAGTTGGTCGTGATGTTCGTGCCACAGGTAGCCGACGATATCGTAGGCAATCATGCTGCCCAAACTGTGGCCGACGACGATGATGCGGTCGTACTCGCCCTTGTTGTGCAACGCACGCAGCAGCGCCACGCCGTCGGCACGGATCTGTTCGCGCACCACGACATTTTGCGGGTTGGGGCTGAGGTAACGCGCCGCATCGCCCAGGTAGGACAGCGCGGAATAGCGCAGCCCCAGGCCGATGGCGCCGAGCAGCAGCGGCACCAGGGCGTAAGGGTTGTCGTGGTGCTCGAATTTTCCCCAGGCGGTGGCGAGGCTGCCGCTGGCGATCAGCAGCAACAGCAGGATCACCGTCCAGCGCGTGGTGCGCCAAATCGGCACGATGGCGTCGGGGATATCACGGCGCGGGCGCTTAAAGATGTCCCACAGCCAGCCCAGCAGATGGCCGAGCTTGGTGCCCTGCATCTTGTGGGCCCAGTAGTACTCGTAAAAATCCGTGCTTGTGCGGCCCGAGGACTTCAGCACGCGCAGGTCGAAGTTGCGAGACAGCCGGTCCGGTTTGCTCCAGTACAACGGGGTGCCGTCGGGGGTGTCGGCGGGGATCATCGCTTCGACAAAACCACGCAACGTATCCATTGGGCGTTGTTCACCGATGCCGTGAATGACGACAACTGCTTGTTTCATAAGATGTTCTTCCTTGAGCACTTTTGAATGGCGGAGCGTTCTCGCAGACTAGCGAGTCGCTATGATATTGCCACTATTGGGCCTATTCCCGCCAGGAATGGCCCCATAAAAACCCTGCATTGTCTTTATCGCCGCAGATCTCGTAGCGTGGGGTTCCATTCAAGGAGATCGCCCATGCACCCGAGCCCGCTGCGCCTCTATGTAGATTCGATGTTTACCAGCCCCTATGCGATGTCGGTGTTTGTCACACTGCGCGAAAAAGGCCTGGCGTTCGACCTGCTCACCCTGGATTTGGACGCCGGGCAAAACCAGGCGGCGGACTTCGCCCAGCTCTCGGTGACGCAGCGCGTGCCTACGTTGGTTGAGGGCGACTTTGCGCTGTCGGAATCTTCCGCGATCACTGAATACCTGGAGCAGGTCTACCCCGAAACGCCGGTGTACCCTGCTGATCCAAAACAGCGGGCGAGGGCGCGGCAGGTGCAGGCGTGGCTGCGTAGCGACTTACTGCCGATCCGTCAGGAACGTTCGACGTTGGTGGTGTTTTACGGGCAGAAGATGCCGCCGTTGTCGCCCGTTGCAGAGGCGGCCGCGCGCAAGCTGATCAGCGCGGCGCAGGCGCTGCTGGCGGGCAACCCCCACTACCTGTTCGGCCAATGGTCGATTGCCGATGTGGACCTGGCGGTGATGCTCAACCGTCTGATCCTCAACGGTGACAGTGTGCCAGCCGAGTTGGTGGATTACGCACAGCGCCAATGGCAGCGGCCGTCGGTGCAGGCATGGGTCAACCTGCAGCGCCCGGCGCTTTAGGGTTTACAGCCATTCGTGGGCTACGCGTCGGTCCAAATCTTCCCAGTCCGCCATGCCCAGCACCCGTGTGGTGTTCAAACCGCGCAGGTAACCGCGCAGTTGCTGGGCGCTGGCGTAGCGCTGGTCGGCATCGGCGGTTTGATCCTGCAGCACGTTTTCATAATCGACCAGGTAATCGGCGACCCGCTCGCGAAACTCCGGCAATACGGCTTCGCGGATGCGGTCGAAGGTTTTCTGGTGGGGCTTCATGGCAGGGTCCTTATAGTTTTATAGAGGTCGCGAGATACTCGACACTATCGGTTCAAATGATAGTCACCATCAAGGATCGCAAGTTCTGTTTTTGTACCAAAAGCGCAGAATCACCCCATCGAGACGCTGTTCAAGGAAATGCGCGATGAGGACGATGATCCAGTTGGGTTTAATCATGCTGATGCTTGGCACGACGGTGTTGGCCAATCCGGCAATTGCCGATGATCTGCGTACCGGCCATTTGCTGGCACTCGCCGGTAGCGTAGACTCCCTGCAGCACGCGCAGTCGGTGGGGGTGTTGTACAGCGAAAACACCCGCGACAACCTCAGTTACCTTGAACGCTACCACGCCATGGCCATGAACGGCGCCAAGGATGCCCTTGACGGGCGCATCCGCGAGGCGTTCGTCAACAGTTCAGACCCGGAACTGGCGATTGATTGGCTGATGAATTCATTGCAGGGCACTTTTCGCAGCGTGACGGTCTATAGCAGCCTGGATGAACTGGTGCAGGCGCACCCAGATGTGGTGGTGATGCTCGACACCCATAACCAGCTGCTGACCCAGCGTAACGACCAGGTCGAGGCGCGTTTTGTTGCACGGTTCTATGATGCAGACCTGCAATATATCGCCAAGGCCGAAGGCTCGGTACACAAACAAGTGCCATCGGTTTGGGTGCATGACAAGGCGGCCCCGGAAATTGCCGCGCAGATTGAACAGCAGCGTGATGTACAGCTCAATGCCTTGAAGCAGTTTGATGCATCGCTCAAGGCCCTGGTCCGCGCCGGATGACGCGCGGATCGATGTGAACCCTATTGGTTATTTTCAGGAATGTTTATGCGCTCTTTTTTCGTCCCGGCCCTGGCTTTTGCTTCGTTGTTGCTGACCGGTTGTATCACTGCGCCCAATGCGCCGAGCTTAACCCTGCAAACCAGCAAGACCCCCGAAAGCTATGTGCAATGTGTATTGCCCAAGCTTGAAAAGTACGGCATCACCTCGACCGTGACGCAGAACTCGCGCCACGCCAAGGTGGTGTTGACCAGCAAGATTGCCGCCGATGACGTGCTGGAGGCCTACAAGTCCCAGGACGGCACCAAAGTGTTCCTGTACGAGCGTAAGCCACTGGCGTCGGCGATCAAGCCGTCGCGGCTTGAGTTGGCGGCTCAGGACTGCAAGTAGCTAAAGGCGATACACAGGTCCAATGTGGGAGCGGGCTTGCTCGCGAATGCGGAGTATCAGTCGATGCATTTACTGACTGACCCAC
>NZ_JBJGXU010000123.1:0-4658 GCF_045447305.1 Pseudomonas sp. D47
TACGAAGCCGTTACCGCAGAAACAGATATGTACTCATATCTACCTAAAAAACTCGTCATCGGCCTAGCACGACACAAAAAGTTGCGTAGATACCTATGCTGCGATGGCAGCACCTCGGTTTATCAGTGATGCCGAGGTGACGCCATCGCACGCCAGCCCACTCCCACATTAGATAGACATCACCTGACAAATCAGCCTCAGGCGCGCAACGACAGCGGCGGTACAAAACACTCCAGCTCATCCTCTACCGCCTCGATGATGCGCTCCACATCGGCGGCATTCATCACGGTGGCGCAAGGGATGCCAGCAATGGCGATCAATGTCTCGCCGCTGGCCCGGTCGAACAGGCGGGCGACCATGCTGCCGGGGGCGTCCATGCTCCCCTCAAAGCCCATCGGATGAAAATGCCAGCGCATCAGCTGGCAGGCGTTCGGGAACGTCACTTTATTCATGTTGCCCACCTTATTCATTGAGCGCTTCCTTTAGCTCGCTGCAGGGGGCCACGACCTTCACGGGTCTTGGCGTCGAAGAACATCAAAAATAGCACTCGTTCGCACGCTCAAGGTGACTTTTTTGAGTCCGTTCGGCAGTTGTTTTCGATTAATTTGATGTGCGTCATCTCCTACTACAAACTAGGCGAAACGCCACTACTCAGATGTGCCTTTTGACGCCTGCACACACTGGTAAAATCCGGCACTCTCAGCTGTTTTATCCGTCGTAGAGCCCTACATGCCCAGCATCGCCCCCGCCGATGATTGCCAGAACACCCAAGCCACCGGCGAGTTGGTCTTGCGTCACCACTTGTGCTGGCGCCATCGCGACCTGGATGGCGTGATGGCCTACTACCACCCTGAAATCCAGTACCACGACTTTTTCCAGAACCGCGTCATCGGTTACGCTGAACTGCGCGAGTATCTGCAAGCCAGCATGCCGCGTGGCGCCGACGAGGCGATCGAGCACACTGACCGCATCCGCGCCGACGGCGACACCGCGTTCATCCAGTACCGCATTACCTTGCGCGGCGGCCAGGGCCTGGTGTCGTTTCGCACCAGCGAAGCCATCACCGTGCGCGATGGGCTGATTTGGCGGGTCAATGAATACGCGTCCCTGGTGCACGAGCAGCCGACCCAGGCCATGCGCCCCACGGTCAGCCGCCTGGGCCTGTCGCCCCAGCAGTTGGGGCATATGGCCAAAGACCTGCAGCAATACTTCGAACTCAAGCAACCCTACCTGGACCCCGAGTTGGACCTGCAGCGGGTTGCCAAGGAGTGTGGCTACAGCCGCAATCAGATTTCCTACCTGTTGAACCAGGTGCTGGGGCAGAGCTTCTACCGTTACGTCAACCAGGCCCGGCTCCAGCATTTGCTGGCCGCGCTGGATAAAGCCCAGCCACCGATCAAGGTCGATGACCTGGCATTCTCCGCCGGTTTCAATTCGCTGTCGGCGTTCTACAGCGCGTTTCGCCAGCACACCGGCCAATCGCCCAAGGCTTACGTCAAACAAATTTCTCTGCGTGCACGCGCGCAAGACAGCCCATAACCCCGCGCTCTAGGATCCAGCCTATCGAAACGAGGTAGGGGAGCTTGGCATGCCGGCATGGCGCAATATCAGTTTATGGATGGACCAGTTGGATGACCCGCTGGTGGCCAGGCCGTCACTTACGCATGACCTTGACGTCAACGTGGCCATTATCGGCGCCGGTTACACCGGCCTGTGGACCGCCTATTACCTGAAACGCCAGGCGCCCGAGCTGAACATCGCGATTATCGAAGCACAGACCGCAGGTTTCGGCGCCTCTGGCCGTAACGGCGGCTGGCTGATGGGTAATTTGCTCGGCGAAGACCGGCTGTTGGCCGGCCTCTCGCCGCAACAGCGCCGCGCCTCCTTTGACCTGCTGCACGGTATTCCCGATGAAGTTGCGCAGGTGTTGGCCCGCGAGGGCATCGACTGCGATTACCGCAAGGGCGGCGCGTTGTATTGCGCTGCGCGCTACCCCGAGCAGGAAGGCAGCCTGCGCCGCTACCTCGACAAACTCCATGCCCAAGGCCTGACCGAAGACGATTACCGCTGGCTGAGCCCGCAACAGCTGGCCGAACAGATCCGCATCGCCAAGCCTTATGGCGGTATCTATGCACCCCACGTCGCGACCATCAACCCGGCCAAGTTGGTGCGCGGCCTGGCGCGCGTGGTGGAGAGCATGGGGGTCACGATCTACGAAAACAGCCCAGTCACCCACTGGCAGTCTGGCAGCCTGCGCACAGCCAAAGCCTGTGTGCGCGCCGCTTGGGTGGTGCCGGCGGTCGAGGGTTATGCCACGACGTTGCCGCCTTTGGGGCGCTACCAGTTGCCGGTACAGAGCCTGATTGTGGCCACCGAGCCGCTGCCGGCCAGTACCTGGGACGAAATCGGCCTGAGCCACGGTCAGGCGTTCGGCGAAAGCAGTCGCCAGGTCACCTACGGCCAGCGTTCAGCCGACAATCGCCTGGTGTTCGGCGCGCGTGGCGGCTATCAGTTCGCCGGAAAGCTGCGCCACAACTTCGACCTGACTGACAGCGAAGTGCAGCTGCGTCGCTACCTGTTCGGCGAACTCTTCCCACAGCTGAAAAACGTGAAGATTACCCACTCCTGGGGCGGCAACCTCGGTATGTCGCGCAACTTCCGTCCGCACATGCTCTGCGACCACAAGACCGGCATCGCGTTGTCCGGCGGTTACGGCGGGGAGGGCGTAGGCGCCACCAACCTGGGTGGCCGCACCCTGGCCGACCTGATTTTGGGTCTCGACACGCCACTGACCACCCAGCCCTGGGTGATCCGTGAGCGTGGCCTGGACGCGCTCAAGGCCTGGGAGCCTGAGCCCTGCCGCTGGCTGGGCTACAACGCGATCATTCGCAGCTTTGTCCATGAAGACCAGGTGTTAGCCAACCCTAACACCGCGCCTTGGCGCCGCACGTTGGCGACCGGCGTAGCCGGGTTCATGGAAGGTTTCATGCACTAAGCCGTTTCACTCACACGGGAAAACCCATGAGCATCACTCAATTTAAAGACGCGCTGAACGCCCACTTGCCGGATTCGTCACCGGTGGCCGTGCCCTTGGGCGAGCCCATCGCCGTGGCCTCGACCCTGAGCGTGGAGCGCAACGACGGCGTCGAAACCGGTATCTGGGCATGCACCCCAGGCCGCTGGCGTCGGCAGATCAAATCCCAGGAGTTTTGCCACTTTATCCAGGGCCGCTGCACCTTCACCCCTGACGACGGTGAAATCGTCCACCTACAAGCCGGTGATGCACTGATGTTGCCGGCCAACAGCACCGGAATCTGGGACATCCAGGAGACCGTGCGCAAGACCTACGTATTGATTCTGTAACGCTTTGATCCTTGATCGCCTGCCATAAAAACAGCCCTAAAACCGCCAGGAAATCGAACCATGAAAGCCATTGCCCTGTTGCCCTTGATGTTGGTGGCCTCTATCAGCCAGGCCGCCGAGACGGTGAAGATCTACAACTGGTCGGACTACATCGCGCCGGATACCACCAAGAACTTCCAGAAAGAAACCGGCATCGGTTTCACCTACGACGTGTACGACAGCAACGAAACCCTCGACGGTAAGTTGATGACCGGCAAATCCGGCTACGACGTGGTGTTCCCGTCCAACCATTTCATGGCTCGGCAGATCCAGGGCGGCGCCCTGAAAAAACTCGACAAGAGCCAGTTGCCGAACTGGAAAAACCTCAACCCGGTGCTGCTCAAGGCCCTGGAAAACAACGACCCAGGCAACACGCACGGTTTCCCGTACCTGTGGGGCAGCACCGGCATCGGCTACAACATCGACAAGGTCAAGGCGGTGCTGGGCGACAACGCGCCGGTGGATTCCTGGGACCTGATCTTCAAGCCGGAAAACATGGCCAAGCTGCAAAAGTGCGGGGTGGCGATCCTCGACAACGGCCCTGAATTGCTGCCGGCAGCGCTGAACTACCTGGGCTTGCCGCACCACAGCAAGAAGGCCGAGGACTACAAAAAGGCTGAAGATTTGCTGATGAAAGTACGGCCATACGTGGCGTACTTCCATTCCTCGAAATACACCGCCGACCTGGCTAACGGCGACATCTGCGTAGCCGTCGGCTTCTCCGGCGACATCCTGCAGGCCGAGAGCCGCGCCAAGGAAGCCAAGAGCGGTGTGAACATCGGCTACAACATTCCCAAGGAAGGCGCCGCGATCTGGTTCGACATGGTCGCCATGCCCGCCGATGCGCCTAACGAAAAAGCCGGCTATGCGTTCATGAACTACCTGCTGCGCCCGGACGTGATGGCCAGCATCACCAACTACGTGCACTACGCCAACGGCAACGCCGCGGCCGACAGCCTGGTGGACCCGGCGATCAAGTCCGACACCAAGGTGTATCCAACGCCTGCAATGATGGGCAAATTGTTTGCGCTGGAGGCGATGCCGCTGAACATCGACCGGATTCGTACGCGGGTGTGGAACACCATTCGTACCGGGCGATAGGTTTACCTGTGGTGGCGAGCGGGCTTGCCCTAATGCCGTTCAGTTAAGCGAACGCAATGCCCAAAGCAGCGAAGATTAAATGTGGGAGCGGGCTTGCCCGCGATGACCATGGGTATCTACGCAACTTTTTGTGTTGCGCTAAGTTTTTGACCGGG
>NZ_JBJGXU010000124.1:0-4465 GCF_045447305.1 Pseudomonas sp. D47
GCCCACGGTCCAAAGCCTGCGTGAGGGCATGCCGAGCCTAAGCGAGGCACCGAGTGGTGGGGCGAAGACTTTTTGGTTACTTTTGTGTCTTTACAAAAGTGACCCGCTGTAAGAGCGGAACCCATAGCAGCCGTTACCCAAATAACGGATATGTACCCAGCGCCCCCCCCCCGCGACAACCAAAGCATTCAACCCCTAAAAAGATGTGTAGATACCTCCTATGCTGCGATGGCATCGCCACCGTGTATCTGTCAGACCGAGTAGTCTGCATCGCAGGCAAGCCAGCTCCCACATGAGCCCTCATTGTTTGAAATGATAGAGCCCGGCCTGCAGGCTCCTACACACTTCATGAACAACCCCTCCACGCTTTCCCCCTTGCCCCCGACGCCGGGTGATTCCAGGATGCAGCCAATCATCACAAGGAGCCATTCCATGTTCGCCGGATTCCAAAAAGACCAGTGCCACGTCAATGGCGTGGACATCAGCTACCGCCAAGGCGGTACAGGTCCCGGTCTGCTCCTGCTGCACGGGCACCCGCAAACCCACGTCATCTGGCACAAAGTCGCCGAACAGCTGGCCGAGCATTTCACCGTGGTCGCGGCCGACCTGCGCGGTTATGGCGACAGCAGCAAGCCGCCGGCCAATGACCAGCACACAAACTACTCGAAACGCGAAATGGCCCGCGACGGCGTCGAACTGATGCAGGCCTTGGGCTTCGATACGTTCTCGGTGCTGGCCCACGACCGTGGCGCCCGCGTTGCTCATCGCCTGGCGCTGGACCATCCAAAGGCGGTGCAACGCATGGTGTTGCTGGATATCGCGCCGACCCTATCGATGTACGCCCAGACCGATGAAGCGTTCGCCCGCGCCTACTGGCACTGGTTCTTCCTGATCCGCCCGGCGCCGTTGCCGGAAGCCTTGATCGAGAGCAACCCCGAGCTGTACCTGCGCAGCGTGATGGGCAGCCGCAGTGCCGGGCTCAAGCCGTTCACCGATGAGGCCTTCGCCGAATACCTTCGCTGCCTGCAACTGCCGGGCACTGCGCGCGGCATCTGCGAAGACTATCGCGCCGCCGCCGGCATCGACCTTGAGCACGACCAGGCGGACATCGACGCCGGCAACTCCTTGAACCTGCCGTTGCTGGTGATGTGGGGCGCCGAAGGCACCGTCGGGCGCTGTTTCGAGCCGTTTAAGGAGTGGCAGAAAGTCGTATATAGATAAAGCCCCCAATGCGTGGGAGATATTAGGGATGTAAGGTGTGCCATGAGGTGGAGTTTTTAACACTGTTTCGCCTCAGCGTGGACATCGGTGGATGGCCCATCATCATCTCTCTATCAAGGCTGTATGAAATACAAATTGGACATGGAACCAGGGATTTTTTTGGCTTTTTCCAGTTTCAAGTACTCGTTGAATTCATGATCCAAAGCCTCTTTGCTGGTGTATTTTTTGTGTCTTTTCGGCAACTCACATGCGTATATGTACAGACGCCATGCGTCGAAGCCGTCGACCCTTCCGTCAGGGCCATAATCAAAGTCGATACATATTCCGGATAGGTAAACACAGCAGCCAATTCCGTGCAGCTCGTAGGTGACATCACCAATAACCATACCGCACCGCGTTTTTTTTGGATTCGCCACAGTCTGAGAATATTTTTAGTACCACATGAGTACTCAAGCAAGTCAGTCGCCTTTTTTACTTGTTCTAAATACTCAGTGATCAAATTTTCAAGCGTATGAGCTTTCATCGTCTTGGCCTATCCAACCTATCCAGTCCAACTGTATTTGACGCTTCCACCACGTCCTTGATGCTATTAATCACGCTTTGTGGCTTTCTATATTCTCAATCAATTTTATGGTGACGACCGTATGTGTTTGCCTTGCGGCTGCAGTTCGATGGGCCTTCAAGACTGGCTTTTTGGAGGTCGTCTTTCTAAGACTCGCTGGCTAATCGGTAGATATTGGCGAGATACTCACGAGGAAGTATTATTCCAGTTCCCGAAACGAACGCTGACTCATTAGTTTTTATTCACAAATATTTGCGAAGTCAATATCGCCCTCAAATTAAAGGCATGCGATCCATGTCATCGGTTCCGGCACGATGTAGGTGTGCTGAGGAAATTCGGAGATGATTTTGACCGCCTGACGCAGGTCTTCATGATCGACTGAATAACCCTTCGAGCATGCGTCGCCGACGAAGTACAGCTTATCGTTGGTTACTTTGTTGATCTCTTCGGTCAGTAACGATAGGGCCACGTCTGAGGTTTGACGTCCAAAGTTGATGCTGTTTTTTAACGTGCTCCAGGCAATTTGGCTCCCTGAGAAAGGCATTGTCTCATTGATGCAATCGACTATCGCATCATGCTCAGCCTCAGAAAGAACGGTGAATTTTATATTGAGTTTTTTAAAGCCTTTAATCAGTCACCCATCAAAATAGTTCATTTTTTTCGCGCCTTTTGGTCAGTTCATGTACCATTTTTTAGTTTGCACTTAAGAGATAATTCGGCATTTTCTGCTTGGCAGACCAGACATTTATATGAGTGCCACCTCTATCGTCTCGCAGCAGCCCCAGAACTATCGAAGCGGTTTTGGCTGTTCAAACGCGAGGCCCTTATTGGGGCTGCTTCGCAGCCAAGCACGAGCACACTCGTTGTGCCCACAGTTTACGATTTATTCGGTTATTTCTAAGTTGTAACACTTAAGGCACTCCAGCAGCACTTTCATAAATTGTCTTTTATCAAAGATTTCATCATTAAAATAAGTGTCAAAAAGATAAAATACAGATTCGAAATCTTCATCTGTATCTAGAAAACGGCTTAGCGTGTCGACATACCATTGACGCTCCTCTGGCTTATAAGATAAGTACTCTGGCTTAGTTAGCCCATCAAAAAGCTCAGACAGTTCTTTTTCATCGTTTATGTCTTTTGAGACGATGAAACATTCTCTGTCTGGGTCGTCGTAATTCTCAATGCAATAAGTGAAAAGCAAACTTCTGAGTATTGACAGCTTTGGTGGTCGCTTCATATTAGAACTCCGTGAACGCGGTAATTGGATTTCCATCTTTATCTAGAATTACTCTGGCTTTCGTTTGCTTCCCATATTGAAGGCTTTGTTTTTTGTAGCCTTCTCCAATTATTCTTCCCATTTCCATGGGCTCTCGGGAGGTTTCTAGATTGGTGCGGCGGAAAATAAGTTGTGCGCGATAGATCGCATTTAGCTGGTCCCTATGGCTGAGGAATCGAGTTGCTGCACTCGGTATTTTGGGTTCCCCTTTCTTTTTGCCATCTAAGTATCTTTCGATTACCCCTGTGCTAGGGTTTTTTGCCGTTTGCACCCTTTCATGTTGAGAATCCAGCGTAGTTTGTGCCCCATGCTTTTCCAGAAAGTGCGCGTTTGGATGTGCTGTTTCAATTTCTTCTAAACGCCGGTGCGCGCTTTTTTCTGCAATCTCATCAATTCTCGCCTGTCGCTCTACGCGTGTCAGCTGCGGTAAAGCGGGTTCCCCGTGTTCAACCCCTGCTTTCGGATTTTGAACAAAACTGTCTGGCTTGCATCCATCCGCGCCGGGACATGTGTTCAGGCCTAGCGGATCTACCCATCCCGTAGGGTTGGGCACGTACTGGTATGCGTTGATTCCCCCGGTCAGCTTCACCGGGTCGGATGTCAGGTAACGACCAATATCTGGATTGTAGTAGCGATGGCGGTTGTAGTGCAGCCCGCTTTCTTGGTCGAAGTATTGGCCCTGGAAGCGCAGCGGGTTGTCGACTTTATTTATGTCGAGGCGACTGATTTGGCCATAGGCGCGGTAATGCGCGGACCAGACGATTTCGCCGTCGGGGGCGGTGAGTTCCTGCGGGGTGCCGAGGTGGTCGAGTTGGTAGTGGAAGGGTTGGGTGTCTTGCGGGCCAAAGCCTGCCAGCAGTGCCAGCGGACGGAAGCTGTCCGGTTCGTAGATGTAACTGCGGTGACGATCTGCGTGATGCTCAGCAACCAGCTTGTCGCCTTGCCAGAAAAACTCTGTGGTTATGCCGTCGACGGTTTTGCTGATCCGCCGCCCAAACGGGTCATAGCGGTAGCTGGCCGTTTGCCCGTTCGGTTGGGTAATGCCGATCAAGCGATGCTGACAGTCGTAACGGTACTCGGTGACGAACTGGTGACCCTTACCGCGCCTTTGGCGGATCAGGTTGCCGAAGGCGTCATAGTCATAATGATGATCGCCTTGGATCACTAACCGGTTACCCGCAACGATGTCCGGCCCAGGACGGTCTTGCATTAGCAGGTTGCCGGCTGGGTCATGGCCAAAGCGTTCCTGCACATCTTGCGAGTGATCCGCTCGAGTCAGGCGGGCGAGGGGGTCGTAGTGGTAGTGGTGTTCACCTTTGCGAGTGTCGAGCAGGCGGGTCAGGTTGCCGGTTTTGTCGTAGTCGTAGTGGCGGCGGTAGAGGTCATGGTTTTCTTGAGTCACCGCA
>NZ_JBJGXU010000125.1:0-4413 GCF_045447305.1 Pseudomonas sp. D47
GCTAGGCATATGGGCGCTCGTGTTTGCCTCATATCATTTTGTGTTCAAGGCGAATCTGGATGTTTGGAACAGCGTGCCTATCCTGGAACTACCCAAATACTGGACGCGACTGGTACGCCAGTTGAGCTATGTCGCACTGGGTCTGATCGTGCTGCTGGCGCTGAACCGCAACATTCCTTACCGCCTATGGCGATGGTGGCACAAGCTCTCCGGCCCATTGTTCCTGATCGTGATCTTGCATTGGCTCAGTTTCAAATCGCCGATCACCCTGCTCAGCCCCTCGGGTATCTGGTTGACGCTGTTCTGCGCACTGGGCGTGCTCGCCGCCCTCTACAAGCTGGTGCTCTATCCATTTGTTGCCCGTGCGGGCGAGTACCGGGTGACAGCCGTGAATAGAGTCAATGAAGCACTGCATTTGACACTGGAGCCGATCCATAAAGGGTTTGACTTCAAAGCTGGGCAGTTCGCGTTTCTGGCAATGCAGCAAAAGGGCCTGCGCGAGCCACACCCTTTCACGATAGCCAGCGCCAACGGTGCGAATGGGCAGATTGCGTTCATGATCAGAGGGCTGGGGGATTACACCAAAAAGCTGTGCGAGTGCGCAAAAGTCGGAATGTGCGCGACGCTCTATGCCCCTTACGGACGCTTTAAACGCGCCTCTGAGGCCGAGCGGGAAATCTGGATCGGCGCAGGTGTGGGCATTTCGCCTTTTATTTCTTGGTTGCAAGATCCAGACGCAAAAGACTTCGAAAAAGCGACGCTGGTCTATTGCTTCACGCCCTCGCGCGCTTTCCCTGCGCCCGAGGAGTTGCAAGCCATGACTAAGATGCGCGGGGCACAATTCGTTCGTAATGTCGGTGGCATCGAACCGTTGGCCGAAACCTTGCGCCAAGCGGTGACTCAAACCCAACCACACAAGATTCACATCAGTTTTTGCGGCCCCAAAGGTTTACTGGCCAAGGTGCATGAACTGATGGATATCAACCGGATCCCGAAAGCTAATCTGCACTTCGAACTCTTCGAGTTCCGTTGAGTCTGCGCGGTGCAACCTACTCAATGGCCTCAGGTTGTGTCGCCTCATTTGACCGGCTTGCTTGGCTGGCTTAATCAGTTGTCAATGGCAGCAATGGGTCGATTGCAGCCCTTCGCATCGGGCAGCTATCGGCCATGAGCCGCCGTTCGCAGATGAGCGCCGTAGCGGTCAATCGATCAGTTTAAAATGCTATCTTTCATCATTCGTTGAGGCTCTTCATGGCTGACTTTCACAACATCACGGAAGCTCGGGCGCAAACCATCATCGATGAAGGCATCCAATCAGAAGAGATGCTTCGCGCACTGCTTATTCTTTGCTGGCACTCATCCCAAGTAGCAGACTTGTTCTTTCTATCTCACGCCAACTGCACCCGTTTTCTCGTCCAACTGGCGGAGATCGCAATTGACGAGAAAGACTATCAAGGCGACGCACCGCCCGCTGCTGCTTACTACCTTGGGAAGCTGCCACCTCCAATGTTGAAGGACGTGGCGGATATCCTGCTACGTGGTTTTCCCGTCGAGGAGTGCGGCCACAACAATTCACTAGCTCTAGCAATTGCACTCTCTGGGGTCGAAGGTGGCAAGACAAAAGTTCAGGGCGCATACGAGAATGATTTCCTCAGCACCGACAGCTACGAAAAGGCCATGGCAATCTATGCCGAGCACTCGGAGCCCTAACCCTACGCTCAAGTTCGCTCCCTTTGGTCGCATAGCTTGATTGTCGCCTTCGGGTCGGAAGCAGCCCTTCGTGGGTGGTTGCTTGCGGCCGAGACAGTGTAAAAACGCATCCATCGTACTTAGATCTGCAACGTTAAATCTGCCAACCTTAATCAGTCACAGGAGCGTTCGAGGCTGGGTTTATCCCAGTTATCTTGTGAGGAAAGTAATGGAGGCTCTTCAACGTGCTCCCATTCCAAGTACCACTCGTATGTTTCGTTGTCAGCCTTGAATTCATGTTTAACAGTCCAGCCAAGCTCCCCTAGCTTTTGAGCTCTGTGAGAGGCATGTGTCTTAGTCAGTCTCGGCGCTTTCATAAATGTCATCGCGTGTATGATTGCTGGAGATTTTAACGCAGGTATTGCCTGATGAAACGCTTCATTCAAGGCGAATATCGCGGTCAAAGCACCTTGCTCCCCGAGAGCCTCGACGATTACGTCAGCAGTTCATGGGCGACCTCCGAGTGCTGGCGGATAGAACATCTATAACCCGTCAGCTGGAGGTCTAATTTCTAAGACTGCAAAACAGCGATGGCTTAAGCGATGATATCAGTCGTCGCGGCCTGCCCGATCGTACCGACTGCAAAGCTCACCAGGC
Source organism: Pseudomonas sp. D47 (assembly GCF_045447305.1). NCBI lineage: Bacteria > Pseudomonadati > Pseudomonadota > Gammaproteobacteria > Pseudomonadales > Pseudomonadaceae > Pseudomonas > Pseudomonas sp. D47. The sequence goes on from NZ_JBJGXU010000125.1 coordinate 2,347, forward strand.
CACTGCCAGTGAGGTCGATCATCAGACTGCTCTGATTACTCTCTTGGAAGTAGGTCAGGATGGCGTCGCCGGCATGACCTGTGAAGCTGCTCACGAAGTTCAGCGTCGCGCTGGCCGACGAGAACGCGGCAATGCCTGACAGATCTATTTTGTCTTGCCCTGTGGTGAAGTCCATGATCCAGGCAGGCGCTGTCATCGTCGAGTCGCTAGCTTGGCCGAACACAAAAGTGTCTGCCCCGGCACCGCCCCACAAGGAATCCCCACCGCCACCCCCATAGATGATGTCGTTCCCGGCACCGCCTTCAAGAATGTTGGCCGCCAAATTACCAATCAAGAGATCGTTGCCAGCGCCTCCGATCGCGTTTTCCAGCGTTACACCATGAGCAATAGATACGTTACCCACCAGGCCGCCCACATCGGAGAACGAACCTGCATTGAGGTTGATTTTCTGGTTCTGGCTGAAACCGGAGAAGTCCAGGGTGTCGTTACCACCGCCATCCCACACCGAAAACACCAGTTTGTCGCTGGATGCGGTCGCCGTGTAATAGTCGCGCTCGGTGTTCGAGTTGAACCCGTAAACGGTGTGGTCACTGCGGGTATCCAGGTTCGCCCCGTAGAGCTTCTGGATCGCCACGATGTCATCCATTAACGGCGCTGACGAATAAGTACCACTGAAATTCTGCTGGGTATTACTTTCGCTCCAATAACTCATGAGGCTATAGCCACGCGTGTCCTCAGCATAAGTGACATCGTTGTACGTCGGGTTGCCGTTTCCAGCGTTGTAGTTGCCGGGGTGAGACAACCCCAGGGAGTGGCCAATTTCGTGGGTGAGCGTTTGCCGTCCGTGGTTACCGTTGTCCGGCGTGGTGTTGACCTGGTACTGATCATTGACCCAATACCAGGACTGACCGTCACGTGAACCACCGGTTGGCAAGTACGCGAAGGCTGCACCGCCGGTATAGTTGCTGTAGTTGCCAAACGTCAGGTGACCATCGGCCCCGCCAGGGGTGTCAGCGAAGGTCACATTGGCAACATCAGACCAAGACTGCAGAGCGAGCACTGTCTGGGCCTTTTGCATTGCATTGAACTCACTGAAATTACCCAGGTTCGGGTTGAAGTCAGCGGGCTTGGAGGTCAGAAATGTGTAGCTGAGGCTGATTTTTCCGTCCCCGTTCTGATCGTGCCAGCTTGCGCCTTTACGCAGTAATTCGTCCGCAGCCTGGTCGGCGGTGAACGAAGGCTTACCATTCACCAGAACAGGCCCGCCACGGTCATACCCATGGTGAAAACTATTGACCTGCTCGTAAGCCTTGCTGGTCTGACTGGTAGTAAATACTTTACTCTCTTTTAGTTTTGACATATACGTCCTTGTGAATCACTAATGAAGAACCCATGAATGGAGAAGGTTCTTCTAAAAAAATCAATTTTTTACATTGTTGGCGGGGGCGTGATTGATGACGTAGCGCTGAGCTGAGTTATTAATGTTGCCCCGAGCATACCAAAGCATTATTTAAAGTGTTTAGTTTGAGTTGATCACCGTTTAATTATTTCTAAGTGGTTGTGGTGTCGTGAGACATAGGCGCTAGCGTTTGAGCACGAGATAAATGCTTTAAAACGTCATTATCTCTACCCGAAGAGCAAGATAACAGCCATGCACGAGGCTTGGGTGGCTGTTGTCAATTTCTAACCTGCATTGTCCCTGATATCTGGGGCAGAGCATCGATCAGACTAAATTCTCGTTACAAAATGATCGGTTTGGTACAAAGATTTGATAGCTGGATTCAGTGTGATAAGTCCGTACGGGTAGCGCTGCTCACCCACTTTTTATCAACCAGCCTCAGCACAACACCTACATGCTCAAAACGAAACACCCCCTGAATTAATAGACTAACTGCACCATTTGAAACGAGAGGTATAAAGCCAGACTGAGCAACGCGCCGGACATGAGGCGAGTCCGCAAGCGCAAGGTCGAGCATCCCTTCGGGATACTCAAACAATGGAGGGGCGCCACGCATTTCCTGACACGAAAGCTGAACGGAGTAAGTGCGCAGATGAGCTTGAACGTAG
>NZ_JBJGXU010000126.1:0-4332 GCF_045447305.1 Pseudomonas sp. D47
TGCTGAACGCCAGGTCACCACAAAAAGCCTGCTCATTGAGCGGGCTTTTTGCTGTCTGGGGTTTGTAAAAACCCAAAAAACGCCGCCGATCATTTCCGATGATCGGCGGCGTTTTCTATGGGCGGATCAGAAATCCCAGCGCGTGGTGACCATCACATTGCGGGGTTCGCCATAAGCGGCAGAGTTATAGAAACCGATATTGGTGTAGTAGGACTTGTCGAAGATATTGTTGATGTTCAGCGTCGCCGACAGGTTCTTGGTGACCTGGTAGCGTGTCATCAGATCCACCAGCCAATAGGCGTCTTGGGAGAACTCTTCATAGCCTTTATGGGGCGTGTTGTAGATGTCTTGCCAGCCCACGCTCTGCCAGCGTACGCCGCCGCCGACGGTCAACTTGTCTAGGTTGCCCTTGAGTTTATAGGTGGTATAGAGCTTGGCCTGATCTTCAGGCTCGAAGGTGGAAATCTTTACGTCCTTGTCGTCGCGCACGATCTTGTGGGTGTACCCAGCCTGGAGTTGCCAGCCTGGGGCAATCTCGCCGGACACTTCCACTTCATAGCCCTTGGTCACCGCCTTGCTGCTCTTGTAGGCGTAGTTGGACGGTATTGGCGTCTGGTTGTTGTACGCGTCGTCGGAGAGCGCGCGATTGGATTCGTGGATTTCAAAGTATGCCGCGCTGGCGTTCAAGCGGCCGTCGAGGAAATCGGCTTTCAGGCCCAACTCCCAGTTCTGGCCCTCATCCGGCTCAAGCAGCTTGTTGTCGCGGTCGCGGTTGTAGTTCTCCTGCGGCATGAAGATATCGGTGTAGCTGGCGTAGACCGAGTAGGTATCGTTCAGGTCGTAGATGGCGCCCACATATGGCACGAATCGCCCGGATTCGCGGTAGCTCGGGTTGTTGCCGGTGACTTGGTAGTTGACCACGCGGCCGCCCAGCAGCAGCTTGAGGTCGTCGGCGAGGTTTAGGCGCGTGGTCATGTAGGCGCCAGTCTGGCGCACGGTGTCGTCGGTCAATGACTGTGCCTGGCCCCAATCCGGAATCGTGGCGTGGCCGTGCCAGTTATTGAAGTCGACGGTGTTCGGGGCGAGGTTCCAGTAGCCTTTGCCTTTCCATTGCGAGGCGCTGATAGAGCCGCCCAGCACCAGCTCGTGCTCGCGACCGCCAAGGCTGAACGGGCCGCTTACATACAGGTCGGCCGAGTCGCTGACGGTGTCGCCGGTGTACTTGCCGGAAGTGAGGTTTGCCGTGCCGTCCGGTTGGGGCTGGTCGCCCTGGATCGAGCCCATCAGCGCATGATAGCCATTGATCTTGTGGTCCAGTTGCAGCTTGCCGATCCAGCCATCACCCAAATCATGTTCCAGCATGGCGAACACCGTGCGGGTGTATTGCTCCCAACTGCTCCAGTTGGCAGCATTGTTGAACGAGCGCTTCGCACTGTTGCGATCGCCCTTGGAGTTGATCAACGGGAAACTGCCGGACCACGACGAGGCCGTCGGCAGGCTGTCTTGATAGTCGCCGCCTACGGTCAGCAAGGTGTCGGGTGACAGGTCGAACTCCATGATGCCGTAGTACGTCGGGCTCTTGCGCGAATAACGGTCCATGAACGAGCGCTTGTCCTGATAGGCCGCAACCGCGCGGCCACGCACATTGCCGCTGTCGGTCATTGGGCCGCTGACGTCCAGTTCACTGCGGTAGTTGTCCCACGAGCCCGCGCCGAGGGTGGCGTGACCCTGGAAGTCCGCGGTGGGTTTCTTGCGCACCAGGTTGATCGTCGCCCCCAGCGAACCGGCGCCGGTGAGCAGGCCGGTGGCGCCCTTGAGCACTTCGACGCGGTCGTAGATCGCCATGTCGCTCAGGGTATTGCCCGCTGAGTAGGCAACGTTACGCGCCGTCGAAGGAATGCCGTCGTACTGGAAGTTATTGATCGAAAAGCCTCGCGCATAATAGTTGCTGCGCTCGGTGTCGAAGGCCGACACCGTGATACCCGGCGTATGGCGCATCACGTCATCGACGTTGTTCAGGCCGAAATCATCCATGTGCTGGCGGGTGACCACGCTGACGGACTGCGGGGTTTGCTTGGGGGTCAGTATCAGCCGGGTGGAAGTGGCGATGGTGCCGGGCGTGTAGGAGCCGGTGCCTTCGGTGACGTTGCCCAACTGGGTGGCGGTGACCGCGGTGGGGCCCAGCTCCATGGCGCCGTTGCTGGCAGTCGGGATGACGTGCAGCGCGTACCCTTGGGCGCCTTTGACGGCGCGATAACCACTGCCTTGCAGCAACCGATCAAACCCGTCCTGTGTGGCGTAGTTGCCTTTCAGGCCCGGGCCCTGGAGGCCTTCAAATGCCTGGGACTGGAACACAATGGCCACGCCGGCCTGCTGGGCAAATCGGTTGAGCGAGGTGCCCAGCGGCCCGGCGGGGATGTCGTAGGTTTGGGCGGCGACGTTGACCGTGTCCGCCTGGGCAAGGTGTGTGCCCATCGCAGTCGCGGTGAAAAGGGCCAAGGAAAGCGGCGCACTTTTCAGTAGGCCGAAGCGTGCGCGTGGATCAGAAGGGGTGTACATGGACAGGGCAATCCTTTATGAGTCGAATTACCTTGCTTGACGGGTAACTGCAAAAAAACCGGAAGCAAATGCGAATAATTATTTATTGGGCGTTGTTTCGGGGCTCACGACCATCAGCCACGGCGTGAAGCTGCGGACCTTGATCGGCAAGTTTTTTGCCAGCAATTGCAGGGCATGATCACTGTCATCCAGCGCAATTACCGCCGAAACCCGCAGGTTTTGCAGGGCTGCGCGATCAAATTGCAGGTGGCCGCTCCGATGGCGGGCGATTTCATCCAGCACCTCGGGCAGCGGCCGGTTTTCCACCACCAACTGATGGCGGCGCCAGGCTTCATTGATGCTGGCCGGGTCAATGCTGTCGCTCAGGCGTACCTCGTTCGAACTCATCAAGGCCCGGGAGCCGGCATCCACTTCCACGGTCTGTTGGCTGTTGGCACTGTGCGCCGCCACGCGTGACTGCAACATGCTCAGTACGGTGACATCACCCTCGCGCTTGACCACAAACCGCGTGCCCAGTGCGCGCAAGGTGCCTTGGGGAGTCTGCACGATAAATGGCCGCGCGCTGTCGTGGGCGACGTCCACCAGGATCTCGCCTTGCAGCAGTTCAATGCGTCGCTGCTGCTGATCGAAATGCAGGTTTGCCGCACTGGTGCCGTTCAAGGTCAGCGTCGAACCGTCCGCCAGTTGCAGGGTTTGCCACTGGCCAGGACCATTACGCACATCGGCCATCCACTGTTGCGGATAAGGGCTGGTGAGCAGCGCGGCGGCAGGAATCGCCAGGCTGCACGCCAGCACCAGAGCGCGTAGGTTATGCTTGCTGCGTCGTGACGTCTGATGGGTAAACGCCGCGTTCAACGCTGCCCGCGCCGGTGATTTTTTCCCGCGCAGGGCCTGCATCCGTGAAATGACGGCTTCCATCCGTTCGGCCGCAGCCGCGTAGTGCGGGCCTTGTTGTTTCCAGCACTCGAAGGCCATGCGCTGAGCCTCGCTCAAATCACCTTCGTGCAGGCGCAGCATCCACTCGGCTGCTTGTTCCTCTATCTGTGAGTGGGTGTCGGACATGGGCGGGTCAGGTGTTCATGCTGTGGCCACAATGCACCAGCGCCCGGATCAGGTACTTACGCACGGTGCGTTCCGACAGCTTGAGCTGCCGGGCGATTTGCTGTTGGGTCAGCTCTTCGAGGTAATACAGCACAAACGCCTGGCGTGAATATTCGTGCATGCCTTCCAGGATAAACGCAATGTGCTCAAGCGCCTCGAGCGTGGTGTGGATTTGCTCTGGCGATTGGAACCCCTCAAGTACGTCTACCGTCAGTGCCAGTTCTTGCAGGTAAGCCTGTTCAATCTGTTTGCGCCGGGCCTGATCGATAAGCAGGCGCCGGGCAGTGGTACTCAAATACGCCCGCGGCTCGCGAATGCTCGCCACCGATTCGCGAGCATTTAGAATACGTGCAAAGGTGTCTTGCGCCAGATCAGCCGCATTCTGGCGGCAACCCAGCTTGCGCCGCAGCCAAGTGAGTAGCCAGCCGTGATGCTCGCTGTAGAGCAGGGTTATTTCCCGTTGAAATGGCGGTTCACCCACAGACATAAGCGTGGCTCAGGCGTTATTGAGAATGGTTTTTAATTGTGCGGCCAAGCGCTGGGTAAACGCAATAGACTCGCGTTTGAGGGCGAGAAGCCCCATTTTTCGGGGTGTGCGTCGTCCTGAAGAAATTATTTTAAATAAATTGCATTTAAATCAAGACATTGCGGATTTTTGGTGTATGATGCCGC
>NZ_JBJGXU010000127.1:0-4279 GCF_045447305.1 Pseudomonas sp. D47
GGTCGACGCGGTATGATTAAGGTGCGCAAGGCTCTTATAGTTTATCCGTTGCTCGTTGGCAGCATGATTGACGGTGACGCTTGGTTGCCGACCAACCATGAAACGCTACAAGTCTATGGGCTGAGGGCGTTTATGTGATTGGTGACACGGTGGACCTGTGTGTCAGCAAGGCAGGAGGGGCCTGTCACCATTGCCAATAGCATCACTGCCGAAATCCACCTAGCGGCCCCAACGCGGTGTATGGCGGACGGTGAGAGTCAGGCAAGCGGTTTTGGTATCGTTGGTTTTCCTGGGATGGAGAGCGTCTTGAACGTCTCTATCTTCTCCGACTCTAGCTCCTTCAGTATCGTCTCCTTCGCATCGTTCTTGTCGATCGACTTACCCGAATTATCGAAGGTGATGTGCTTGATCCGCAGTTCGATTTCGCTGTCCTTGTTCTGGCCAGCAGAGAACTCTGGAAAACCCAGGGAAATAACGCAGCTGCCATCGAGGCCTGAGGTGCTGAAGCGGAATTTCGCGTCAAGGCGATGCAGGAACAGGCTTGGCCGATAGGACACATTGGAGAGAAAATCCGAATGCTCCAGGCTGAACCCCTTCAGATCCAGGTTGCGGATTTTTTCCTTCATCCACCCTAAATCGGTGGGGAGCAGATTCTCAGGATCAGGCGCTATCCCCATATCCACGACCTCAATGAACGAGATGGCCACTAACTTGCTGTGCTGGGTCAGACCTAGTAGATATTGAAATCTGTTTTCATTGGTGAAATCGCAGAAGCGGATGGATGTAACCGTCTCGTTCTCGTCGATTTGTTTGACTGATTTGAAGTGCGAGACCAAGTGCTTGGACATCGCTTTGTTCGTGGTTCTTGTCTCCGGTGCGGTATGCGTGCTGATCAGGATCAGTTCATTCTGGGCCTTGTTCTTCTTGATCTCGATTGACCCCTTGAAGGTCTTGTGCGAATCCGCCCAGCTTTTGGAACGATCAATTCGTTCCAGAAGGTAGTCCATCCGGATGGTGTCGAGGTCTTTGTTGACGGGATAGAAACCAGGCGTGCCCAGTACCTTGAAATTCACGAAGTCGAGGTCAAGCAGCTTGTTTACATCGATCGAGCCGGGAACAGAGTCGAGCAGTGTGTCTTGTCCTTGCCACTTTATGGTTTGGGTGGTGATTTTCGGATTGTCTTCCTTCGTCGTATAGGCAAGTTGGAGCTGAGAGAATTCGCTAGGCCTGATCAGGGACAACGTCAGGGCGGGGATGGACTGTTCTTTTTCCTGACTGTTGATGAAGACGCCCCGACTTTTCAGTACCGTCTTAATATCAGCTGCGCCAATATAGGGTTGGGCCAGGTAGGTGCGCAGGGCTTCACCTTGCGGCAGGATCGAGTCAATATTCTGATTACTCACTGTATCAACCTCTGAAATCTGCCTGGTAAGACTCCATATCTACTATGGAGGCGAATTCTTTGTTCGCGATTGCCAGTTTGGCAATATTTGCGACTTCCTCATGTTCAACGTAGTTGAAGTCAGGGAAGGCAAGCGTGACCTTATGTGGAAATTCAAGGGCGATCGCCATTGAAAATCCGATCATGCGTTTCACAACTTCCTCGCTGAAACCATCCTGGCAGCAGATGACTAGATGCTTCTTGTCATACTCCTGAACGAAGAAAGGTATGAGCCCGCTGTTGAGGTACTCGGGAGGTAAAATCGGGCCGTTAGTCAGCCTTTGGATGGGGCTGACGTTCTTCCCTGTGGAGGGATACAGGAAGCTCACGTTCTCAGCTCCGAACGTGTTTCTAACGTAAGTAATGGTGTCGAACAGGAAGCTCGCGCGGTAGTTATCGATCACATAGATGGTTCCATAATTGGAGTCGTCTAGCTTGCGCGAACCTGTGACCTGACTGACTACATCTGCCTCGGCATCTGATTTTGCGCTGAGCCAGAAAAGGACACCTGCGATAGCTTGGGAGCTTGCATCGGTGTAGCCCGAATTGATGGACTTTTTCACGGTCGAACGATTGAAACATTCAACTGTTGTCGCTAGGTCAATAAAGTGTTCTTTAAATTTGGTTCCCGGCGAGGTGGGGTACGGCACACTCGAAAACTTCGACGAGATGACTAGGTGCTTGAGCACGCCATCCTCAAGGGGAGACAGGCAGCTGAAGATGAAATCTGCTCCATGGGTCTGCCTCGGATTATCGGTTGTGCTATGCAGTTTGGGTTTGACGCAATCAATGCTTGTCCCCTTGAGGGCTGCTTTCCACCCGATGAGGTTGAGTAGGGTTTCAACAACATGTTCCCCACGCTCCCCCAATTTTTTTGACCATTCGCCCATAACAAGTCCTTTTTTAAGCCAAGGTGCAAATACCCTGATGTCGGTTGAACGCTACGGAGTCTGAACGGTGATGTCTAGTGGCACTTTCTCCATGAGACTGCCGGGATGCCATGATGCTCCAAGCTGTTACTCTTTAATGTTTTCCCTGGCTTCACTTGGGTACGAAATTGCGTCTCACTGACCACCAAGTTGCATTGTCGCTGACTGGCCATATGTATTCGACAGAACAAATGCGGCCCCTATACCAGCCTCCCCCAATCCGATATCGCCATCGAGATTGAGCGGCTCGTCAAGTCCATCGGGCAATACGACACCCCTGCATTCCGGCTGCCAGGCATACGCTCAGTTCATGAGCAGCCAGAGCGGACGAGGCTCTCCCGGTACTTCGATCACATCCGGCAGATGCTGAATCTCTTCCAGGAGGACTTCCCATACCAATACAGTGAGCACCTGCGAGCCTTCTGGGAGGCGTGTCAGGACATTGGGCTGGAAAGGAGTACAACAAGGTCCTGTGTGCTTGAACGAGAGCGCTACAGCGTACTTGGGTCATCACCGCAGTATGAACATGTTGGTCGAGCGCATCCGCCAGCTAACAGGTGAGCAATGGTATCGTCGCCCGAAGGGAGATCGACGTCAGCAAGCCAAGGAAAATGCTGGACGTGTCTGTGACTACACCGATGCCATGATCAGTCGCTACTCGCGCACGCTGATCATTCGGGTCAATCTGTATTACTATCAGACAGTTCAGCTCAGGCTGCGAGTCGAGCGAGTCTTCGATGATCTTGACCGGTTGACAGCTGAGCATGAGCGTAACCCGATATTTAATCACTTCCTTGGCTACATCTGTGCGGTGGAGCAGGGGGGGGATCGCGGCTACCACATCCATGCTGCTTACTTTTTCAATGGTAATGAGGTATGGGCTGATGTCTACAGGGCTCAGCAGATAGGTGACTTGTGGGCGCGGATTACGCAAGGCCAGGGTTACTTCGATAGCTGTAACCACGACAAGGAAAAGTACAAAAACGACGACAGGCTGGGTATAGGCATGATCCTTCGTAGTGACCGGAAGGTCCGCAGTCATGTCGCACTATGCGATGCGCTACCTGGTCAAGGACGATCAGCAGTTGCGGCTGAAGCCCCTGGGTGCTCGATGCTTGCGGATGGGGCAGGTAAGTAGCTAGCCGGTTATTCATAGAGCCACGGCTGTAGTTCGTTTGATTGTAGCACGCAGGTAGGGCCCTCTGGTCGAGCAGAGGGCTTCTTCTCCAACATGTCTACAAAGTTGTCGTCGATGAGGGTGAGGACTTGTCTACAGACGTTCTGAGTGTACTGCCTGTGGGGAGCAAGATGAGTTACGGGGCTCTACTTTGGAAGGGTGTGTTTGGTCGAGGTCAAGGTGCTGTGTGCCTGCTGACTGATTCCCATCAGAGATGGGGGATGTGGCAGGGCTCGTCCCTGTGATGAGTTGATAGGTCGAGTAGTGCGTGCTGCAGGGCTCGCTGCGTGATGATCACGACGAGACTGGGATCATCGTTGCGCGGCCAGCTTCTTGTGCGTGCTGGTGTAGCTACAGCCCCCTTGCGGAATCACTTCGCCAGTATTACTCGTCAGTACCCCCTGATAGTCGATGCATCACCCTGGGACCGCATACTGGGCACCTGTGGCGCCAGCGACAAATAATAAAGTCTGGTGGTGCTGATACTCCTGTCACGTCGCTGTCCATGGCCTGTGGTGTGGCTCAAGCGATGGTGGCGGATCAACTGGCCGAGTAGGCTCGTTCACTCTGTGTCGCAGATGCGTCGAGCAATATCGGCGTTATCAGGCTTGCCCATGCGTGGAGTAAACGCTAGAGCTCAGTCACAGGGTCAGCGCCACTCGCTCAACCGAGGTCCACCGTCACCGGTGCATCGAAGGGTTAATAAATACTCATCCCACTGAGATTATGTCT
>NZ_JBJGXU010000128.1:0-4155 GCF_045447305.1 Pseudomonas sp. D47
GCCGCCGCGACAACCAAAGAACTCAACCCATAAAAAGATGGGTAGATACCTATGCTGCGATAGCATCACCGCGGTGTAACTGATACACCTCGGTGCCTGCATCGCGGGCAAGCCCGGCTCCCACACAAGCCCTCCCACATTTGGATCTCCAATATTTTGGAGAGTGGGTTCAGCCTTATTATTTGGTGGCTTTCTCGGCCGCCACTTCGGCCTTAGTCTTCAGGTTTTTCAGCTCTTCCCCGGCGCGCTCGATCTTCGTGCGCACGCTGTTCATTTCCTGGCGGCCCTGTTCCAGCTTGTCTTTGAGCGAACTGTGCCCGGTGACCCCGCGCACCAGCGCCACACCGCCAATCGCCACCTGGATCAGCCCGAAGATCCCGCCACGGCGCAGGCCTTTGCCGACCATCATCACGCCGCCGGCCACCGAGCCGATGCGCTCCCAGCCGTGCACGTTTTGGCTGGGTTGGGTTTCAAATGGCGCGTGTTCGATGATAGGTCGCAGGTTTTTGCTGTCGCTCATGGTCTGTCTCCAACAAGGGCAAGTGATAAGTAGCTGACTGTTTGCGGGCGCCGGATGTTCCCGAAAAATCAGTACTTGGGGCCCGAGCGGGTGTTATTGCCCTTGGCCAGGCGGTCGTAGAGCACCACGTTGACGGTGGCAGCGAGGTTCATGCAGCCGGTGGTCGGGATGTACACCACGTCTTCGCACCAGTCGCGGATCTCTTTGTCCAGCGAGCCGTCTTCGGGGCCGAAGATATACAGCGCACGGTCGGGGTGGGTGTATTCGGGCAACGGGCGGGCGCCTTCGACCAACTCCACGGCGACGGGGATGCAGCCTAACGGCAGAATCTTTTTCAGGTCATCGATGCCGATCAGCGGAATGTCGTGGTGGACCTTCTTGGTGTCGGTGATGAAGTCCCGGGCGCGCTCGTAACGCACGCCGGTGTAGAACACCGAGGCCACGCCGTAGCAGCCGGCGGCACGCATCACCGAACCGACGTTTTCGGGGGATTTGGGGTTGTACAAACCGATGCAGCTGTAGCGTTTATTGCCCACGGGGAAGGGTGCCTTGGAGAAAAACGGCGATTATACGGCCTTGGCGTGATGGAGTGCTTGGGCCATCGCCGTCGCGGGCAAGCCCGCTCCCACATTTTGGCGGTGTGAATACAGTCAAATGTGGGCGCTGGCTTGCCTGCGATGGGGCCCTGACAGGCAAAGAAGAACCTCAGTCGTCCTTCTTCATCAACCCCGCCAACGCCGCAAACGGGTTGTGCGTGGCCTTGGCAATCGTCGGGCTGCTGGTGGAGCCTTCGCCGAAGTACTGCTGGTCGGTGTAGCGCGAGTGTTCGTTGTCGTGGCAGTACAGGCACAGCAACTCCCAGTTGGAACCGTCCTGGGGGTTGTCATCATGATTGTGGTTGCGATGGTGTACGGTCAGCTCGCTCAGGCGCTTGCCGGCGAATTCACGGGCGCAGCGGCCGCACACGTGCGGGTACATCTTCAAGGCTTTGTCGCGGTAGCCCATTTCCCGGTCGCGCTGGGCATCGGCGAGGATGCGGTCCAGCTTGGCAGTGTGGGAGGGCGGGTTGGTCGAGCTCATCATGGCTCCTGGCTATTTGGTGGGTCACGGATAACGTTGATTCTAGCCGCTCGCGAGGTAAATGACTGCTGGCTTTTTCAGCAGCAGTACCGCCTGGCGATGGCAATCGTTTGTAGTATCGGCTCACTTCATTCACAAGGATCTGAAACCTATGCGTTTATACACAGGGACCGTTGCGCTGCTGTTCAGCCTGCTGGCGGCTCACGCCCAGGCGTTCTCGACGCCCCAGCCCGGCCAAGTGATCGAGGTGTCCCTCGAACAACTGCACCCCACCCAGGCCGTAGTGGGCTTCGACCAGATTTATTACAGCTTGGGCTTGTTTGCCGACAAGAAGTCCAAGGTGTTCGATGAGTACTGCGAAACCAATGGCCAGGGCGCCGCCGACAACGTGCCGAAAAAGGCCGACCTGCAGCAACCCGCCAGTTTCACCTGCAAGGACCCGGTGGGCACTCACCCGCAGGACATGAAAACCGTGGTGGTCGGCCCCGGTGGCCAGTTGTACCTGACCGACGGCCACCACAGCTTCACCACCCTGTGGGAAGTGCCCGGTGGCGGCCCGCAGCTGAAAATGTGGGTAAAGGTCACCGACGACTTCAGCAACAGCCCTAACATCGCCACCTTCTGGCAGCGCATGGAGGCCGCGCGCAAGGTCTGGCTCAAAGACAATCAAGGCCAAACCCTGCCGGCGCAGCAACTGCCGGCGCACCTGGGCTTCAAGAACCTGCAGGACGACACGTTCCGCAGCCTGGTGTACTTCACTCGCAAAGCCGCCTACGGCAAGCCGGAGGATGGCGCGATTGCACCGGAGTTTCTGGAGTTTTACTGGGGCAACTGGCTGCGCACACAGATCGACCTGAGTGCCTTCAACCTGAACAAGAAGGATGGCTACAAGGCCGTGCTCGAAGCCGTCGCCCAGCGCATGGTCAGTCTGACGCCGGGCTCGCGGGTCGGCGACAGCGGCTTCACCGCGCATCAATTGGGAGGCTTCACCACACTTAATCGCAAGGAGTTGGAGAATACGCTCGAAAAGAAAGTGCCGTACGTTATCGACAGAAGAAGTCAGTAATTAGCCTGGGGCGTATGGCGGCTAAATATACAGTAAGCGTGCGGCAGATATCGAACTAAATGCCGCGGGGTGGTTAAATAAGAAAAAAGTTATTCGCGGGCTAGAAAGTGTTGGACTAACTTTGTCAGCTTCTTTAATGTGGCGTCTCTTGGCCTACTGCCGTTAGTGTGTTCGGTGGTGGTGCCAGGTTCTCCAACCCTCAGGTCTTACCTGACGACTGTGAAGGTCCCGCAGCGCGGGGCTTCCCAACCCGACATCAATCTATGCGGCGGATGTCGTGGCGTTTCAAATCAGCGGCACTCGTCCAGCGTGTGCTGCTTCCAGTGACTGAAGTCAGGCGGGTTAAAGTGTCTGATGATTGTCGTGAGAATAATAAAAAAATCGACGTGCTCTGTATGTTTATAACTGTATGGCTCAGGTTTTATACTGTGTATGAGTTATGAGTTTTCGGTGCCCGTTAATAAAGTTCTGATGGTTGTCTTGCGTGTACTCACGCCGGTGAGTGCGCCTGCTTGTTTCAATTAAATAAATGCAATCTGTTATAGAGGCTGTTGTGTCTAAAGGTGTTGTTCTGGCGGTGTCCGCTTCCTTCCTGTTTGGCGTGCTGTATTTCTTTACCTCCCTTCTTGATCCCTTGGATGGCCAGCAGATATTCGGCTGGCGAATGCTCATCTCGTTGCCGTTCATGACGCTGCTGCTGTGCCTATCCGGGGATTGGAAATGGGTGCCGCTGATCTACCAGCGATTGCGTGCAAAGCCCGCCTTGCTGCCCTGTGTGCTGGTGACCAGTGCGTTGGTGGGCGTGCAGTTGTGGATCTTCATGTGGGCCCCGCTCAATGGGCACGGCCTGGATGTGTCGCTGGGGTACTTCCTGCTGCCGCTGACCATGGTCATCACTGGGCGTATCGTCTATGGCGAACGCCTTTCGCATTTGCAAAAGATTGCCGCTGCGTTGGCTGCGGTGGGTGTGGCCAATGAGTTGTATCGCACGGGCGGGTTCTCCTGGACCACCTTGGTGGTGTGCGTGGGCTACCCGCTTTACTTCGTCCTGCGTCGGCGCTGCGGCACCGATAACCTGGGCGGGTTATGGTTGGACATGACGCTGATGGTCCCTGTGGCGCTGTGGTTCGTGCTCAAGGATGGGTCAATCAGCGAGACCCTGGGGCAGCGCCCGGCGCTGTATTGGCTGGTACCGTTGATGGGCTTGGTCAGCGCGGCGGCCGGTTATTCCTACATCATGGCCAGTCGCTTGTTGCCGTTCAGCCTGTTCGGCTTGCTCAGTTATGCCGAGCCGGTGCTGTTGGTGGCGGTCTCGCTGATGCTGGGAGACGCGCTCAAACCGGGCCAATGGATGACCTACCTGCCGATCTGGTTGGCAGTGGTGGTGCTGGTGTTGGAAGGCTTGAGGCATTTGAGCCGACTGCGCCGGTCGATCTGAGCGACGGCCCGCGCAGTGGTTTAATTCGGGAGGCATAGGTATCTACGCAAC
>NZ_JBJGXU010000129.1:0-4053 GCF_045447305.1 Pseudomonas sp. D47
TGAAGGACTTCACCATATCGCTCACGGCGGATGGCTCCCCTGCCAACGGCACTGCGGGCAACGAGGTGAAGGTGACGGTGACCGATTCCAAAAATGTTGCGGTCCAGGGTGTGACCGTTGAATTCAACGCCGATAATGGTGCAACTATTTATAGTTTGGGTATCACCGACGGGAGAGGAGAAGTGCGAGCCACCCTGAGCAACACCCAGGTCGGGGTCAGCGTCGTCACCGCGAAGGTGAACAAAATAATCAAGACCATAAAGACCCGTTTTTCTGCCGTAACCCCGGACATTAAAGATTTGAAGGTCACTGGTTTGATGACAGGAGGTGAGAGTTTGAAGGCGACCTATACCTTTGACTCACATGGCGATACTTCCGGTAATAACTCACTCTTTCTGTGGGGACCAAAAGGTACGACGGCTCATAACGTTGCTAGCAAAGGAACTGTGGTGAGTAGTAATGGCCTTATAGCGTTGCATAACGTTCTACCTGCTCAAGCGGGCAAGGAGTGGGAAGTGTCGGTCCTTGCGAGGAACAAGGCTGGGGGGGTAGGTAAAGTATCGACCACTGTTTTGGTGGAGGCTTTTATGAGTGACGTGGTTGATGGCAAAAATGCATATGAAGCACAACACTACTGTAAGAGTAAAAGCGCTCGCATGCCCACAATCGCAGAGCTAAGAGTTCAATTTAAAAATAGCTCTGGTTATATTCCCTACTGGGGAACTAATAAAAATAACATTGACGAGTATACTGAAATTTATAATGAGTCATCAAATGGATCTACGCTCATACCAAGTATTGGACTCCAGGTTGTTCCCTGGATACCAGCTCAGTTCGCACTTACTACTTGTGTCAAGCAGGTTCTATAATAAGAGAGCGATCTGTTGCCGCTTACTGAAACTTCGGAGGCGGACAAGATCGGCAGCAGACGCTGCGGATCTTGTTCGCATTTGTACCAGCGCACGAGGGTATTTGTCGCAAATGCGTACGTCATGTCGTGCAGGCGTGGTCCGTGACTGTCCGATACCCCGCGTAATCCAATTTGCCGCGAAAAGGCGTAGAAAGCTCGGTGAATATCGCCGCTGTCCAAACGATTGCCCGAGCTGGATACGAACAGGTACCGGATGCAGCCAGTAATTCCTTTGCGCACCATGAAGCGTAAGCCCAAACCAGGCTTGCCCAGACTGTTCGACAAGCCCAAGTACCGACAGCGGAACATCATCGAGCGCATGTTTGGCTGGCTGAAGGAGAACCGGCGGATAGGCACCCGTTACGACAAGCTGGCGAAAAGTTTTAGCGCGATGGTCTCATTGGCTTGCACCATCAGGTGTTTGCGACATTACTTTTCTTACACTGCCTAGGACATGCCGTAAAGAGTTCGGCCCGGATACGTAGAGCCCTTGGGCAATACAGTCCAATAGGTTCTGGCGAGCTTGTTAGCCACTGCGGCGACCGCCACGTTATAAGGCCGCCTGGCCAACAAGCGTTCAACCCACTCTGACCGGTGTCCTCTATTGAGGATCGAGCGAGCACCATGCATCAAAAGCGTTCGCAGCTAGGTGTCTCCGCGCTTGCTCAGCCCCAGTTGCCGAACTCTGCCACCGGTGCCCGTTTGTCGAGGAACCAGTCCCAGCCAAGCCGCGAACTGACGACCAAAATGGAAGGTTGTCGCATCTCCCAGTGAGGCAGCAGCGGCTGTAGCGGTCAACAAACCAATTCCGGGAACCTCTGCAAATTGTCGCGCTTGGTCGTTTTGACGAAGCTTGCGGCCATGTCGTTGCTCTGCGGGCTGCGTGTCGGGGCGGTCACTGGCTGCAGCCGATTTGTCGGGCAAACTGTCATGCCTGTTCAGGCGACCGGAGCCAGCTCTCATTTTCCCGAAGTTTTTAGTCGAATGCTCAGCCCGATTGATTGAGAAGTGCCCTGCAGTGGTCACCGCACAGCATGAATCCAGACGGTTTCCAGCCGCCGCTTACTTCGCCTTATGGGGAGGTTTCTCGACGTACGGACGATTGAGGGTCTCTACTTTTACATTGGGTTTCAGTTTTCACATTGATTCACACAGTTAAAACTTAAGTTGTTGTTAGGTTTCTCTTGGGGAAATCACCGGGAATTTCACAGATATGGAAAACGTAATGCGAGCTAAAAAAATAATGTTCAAGACGACACTAGGTCTGGCCGTTGCCATAGCTTCCGCGCAAGTGCTCGCGAGCGGCTTTGCCCTTAACGAACAAAGTATCAGTGGGATGGGGACGGGATTTGCCGGGCGATCTTCATCGGCCGATGATGCCAGTACTGTTTTTGGTAACCCAGCAGGCATGGCTCGTCTGGAAGGTCAGCAAGTGACAGGAGGTTTTGCAGTGATTGATGCCTCCACGGATATCAGCCAAGCCGGCGGTCGCTCAAGCGGTAGCAACAAGGGCGATATGGTGCCATTCATTGCCGTACCGTTCGGTTTTTATACCAATAAACTCAATGAGCAATGGGCTGTCGGTTTCGGCGTATACGCACCTTTCGGTCTTACGGCCGACTATGAAAAAGGTTTCCAGGGAAAAGCTTTTGGCAGCAAGAGCGAAGTGAAGGTCATCACTCTCCAGCCGACGGTCAGTTACGCCTTTAATGATAAAGTTTCTATCGGTTTTGGCCCGACCATCAACCGGGTGACCGGGACCCTGGAGTCGGATGTCAACCTGCCAATCCCGGGCACAGGCTCCAACAACATCAAGATTGAGGGTAGTGACACCGCACTTGGTTTCAATGCAGGTCTCTTGGTGCAGGCGACTGACACGACACGCTTGGGCCTGACCTACCACTCGAAGGTCAGCTACAAGCTGGAAGGCCACACCCAAGTCACCAAAGGCACGAACGTTCCTGCCTCCTTGCTCAATAACGGCCGCTACGACGCCTCGCTCAAGATCGATACGCCTGAGTCGTGGGATCTGTCTGTCACTCAAGACCTGAGTGAAGCCTGGAAACTCTATGCGGGTGCCACCTGGACGCGCTGGAGCCGTCTGAAAGATATTTCCGTCAATAACGAGGGGGTTTCTGCTCTTGGCAGTGGCATGTTCGCACCGCAACTCGTCGGCACCATCAAGGAAGAACAGAATTGGCACGACACCTGGGCTTATGCCGTGGGGACCTCATACCGAGTCAACAAGCAGTGGGTACTGCGTACAGGCTTGACCTTCGACCAGGCGCCCACCAACAACACTGATCGTTCACCACGCATTCCTACTGGTGACCGAACCATCTTTAGCCTCGGCGCCGGCTACGATGTGATGCCGAACCTGACCATCGACGCGGCCTACGCCTATCTCAAAGAAGAGTCCGTCAAGGTTAACCGCTCCAACGCGCTGGGCCAGTCCTACAACGCCAAGTTTGCAAATAGCGCGAATGGCTTCGGTCTGGGTGCAACCTACCGCTTCTGATTCCTGACCGGATCAACAGCCCCGTTTGTATGTTCAATACGGGGTTGTTGATTTCGTAGTTAAGCGAAAAGGCAAGTGCCCTCAGATTGACTGATCGCTGTACACATTCTTTTTACCGGCATATGGGCGAAGGCCAATGAGCTGAAAACACCCTACGAAGTGAGGACAATAATAGTGCAACCTGATTTCTGGAGTGACAAGCGCCCGGCTGGTGTGCCGATTAACATTGACGTATCTGAGTACAACTCAGTGATCGATGTGTTCGAACGCTCATGCGCTAAGTTTTCGGATCGTCCGGCCTTCAGCAACATGGGGGTGACGCTCACTTATGCCGAGTTAGAGCGCTACAGTGCGGCGTTTGCCGCTTATCTGCAATCTCGCACAAACTTGATACCGGGGGATCGCATCGCGGTGCAGATGCCCAACGTCCTGCATTACCCAATTGCCGTGTTCGGTGCATTGCGCGCCGGGCTGATCGTGGTCAACACCAACCCGCTGTATACTCCGCGGGAGATGCGTCATCAGTTTAAGGACTCCGGTGCGCGGGCACTGGTGTACCTGAACCTCTTCGGGGCCAAGGTCCAGGAAGTGCTGCCCGACACCGACATCCAGTACCTGATCGAAG
>NZ_JBJGXU010000013.1:0-129666 GCF_045447305.1 Pseudomonas sp. D47
GATCAAAAGCAAGAGCACGGCGGCCTAGTAGCCGACCTGAGTGGTAGAAGCAGAAGCAGGGCAGAAGCACAGCAACACAGCTTCTGCCTGATGTAATGAGATCTAAATGTGGGAGCGGGCTTGCTCGCTCCCACATTTGATTGAGTTCGGCTTCCAGGATCAGGTCGGCTGTAAGGCCGCCTCGGCTTTGCTTTTGATTCAACCACTCAGGTCGGCTACTAGGCCGCCGTGCTGTTGATTTTGATCTTAGGCGCCCCGATAACCCCCTAGCCCCCCCCAGCTCCCATAGCAGCCCAGCAATGCGATCTAAACCTTAAACTGGCGCAACAACCCATCCAACTGTTCACTCAACCCACGCAAATGCGCACTCGCCACGCTGGACTGCTGCGCCGCCAGCGCGGTGCTGTGAGACAACCCGGCCGCCTGGGTAACATTCTGGTTGATGTCTTCCACCACATGCGCCTGTTGCAACGTCGCGCTGGCAATCGAGGCATTCAACCCGTTGAGGTTATGCAAGGCCTGCCCGATGGCAGTAAGGCTGGCACCCGCCTGGCCGGCCTGTTCAATGGTCAGTTGCGAAGCGCTGTGGCTGTCGCTGATCACCTTCACTGCCGCTTCCGAATGACCTTGCAGGCGCTCGATCATCACCTGGATTTCAGCCGTGGATTTTTGCGTGCGCTGAGCCAGCAGCCGCACCTCATCCGCCACCACGGCAAAACCACGGCCCTGTTCCCCCGCGCGTGCAGCTTCAATCGCAGCATTAAGCGCCAGCAGGTTGGTCTGGTCAGCGATGGAACGAATCACCTCAAGCACGCCGCCAATCTGTGTGCTTTCGCTGGACAGCGTGCGGATCACCTCCACGGCCTGGCTGATGGTACTGGAGAGCTGATCGATCTGCAGCAAGCTGCCGTCGATATTCACCTGGCCTTGCTGCGCCTGGGCCTGGGCGTCACGCATTTCGCTGGCGGCATGCTCGGCGTTTTTCGCCACGTCCTGCACGCCATAGGTCACTTCATTGATTGCCGTCGCCACCAGCTCCATCTGCTGCGACTGCTGCTGGCTGCGGTCATGGGCCTGGCTGGCGTTGGTGCCCAGCTCCGTGGACGACTGGCCCAAGGCGTTGGCGCACACCTGCAGTTGGCCGACCACCTGGCGCAGCTTGGCGGTAAAGCTGTTGAAGTGTTTGGACAGTTGGGTGACTTCGTCGCGCCCATGGGTATCGAGGCTGCGCGTCAGGTCGCTTTCGCCGCTGGCAATATTGGCCATAGCGTTCACCGCCGCCTGCAAGGGTTGCACGATGCTGCGGGCGATCAGCACCACCAGCAACGTCATCACCAGCGCGATGCCCAGGACAATCAGCGAGGTTTTCCACACCTGGCCATTGAATTCGGCTTGCACATCGTCCACGTAAACGCCGGAGCCGATAATCCAGCCCCAGGGTTCGAACAGTTGGATATACGAGGTTTTTTCCACCGGCGCTTCGGCACCCGGCTTGGGCCAGCGGTAGTTGACGATGCCGGCACCTTTGGCCTTGGCCAGGATCACGAACTCGTTGAACACTGCAAAACCGTCCGGGTCGCGGATCGCCGAGAGGTTCTTGCCGTCAAGCTTGGGGTTGGCCGGGTGCATGATCATCACCGGCGTCAGGTCGTTGATCCAGAAGTAATCGTCGTGGTCGTAGCGCAGGCCACGCACCGCGCTCAAGGCTTGCTGCTGGGCGGCTTCACGGGTCAGTACCCCGGTTTTTTCAAGGTTCTGGTAATACGCCAGCACGCCGCTGGCGGTCTGCACCACATGCTGGGTCTGCTGGCTTTTGGCCTGGTAGAGGTCGCCGTGGATCTGCTTGAGCATCAACAGCCCCAAGGTCAGCAGCATCAACACGGCGACTATCAGGATCAGCCAGAGGCGGCGGCTGATCGACATGCTGCGCAAACTGTTCATCGTCCTGTCACTCCATGCTTTTATATTTTTGGGCGCTGCATCGACATTTCCGGCTTGTCTGATAGGCTTTCGGCCTGTAATCGAAAAACCTGAGTACTCCCTGATTTTTCACGAAATTTTTGCAGATCGATGTTGAAAATCAGCACCGGAATTTGAGTGCGCTCGTCAGTGAACTATTAAAAAGACAGTCAAGGCATGCCGCTGAGCATGACCTTCGGGGGAAGCATGGATTTTTGGACCGCCATACAGGCATTGATTCTTGGCGTGGTGGAGGGGCTGACCGAGTTCCTGCCCATTTCCAGCACCGGCCACCAGATCATCGTCGCTGACTTGATCGGCTTCGGCGGCGAACGCTTTGAGGCGTTCAACATCATCATTCAATTGGGCGCGATCCTGGCCGTGGTCTGGGAGTTTCGCCGCAAGATCCTCGATGTGGTCACCGGCTTGCCGACCCAGCGCAATGCCCAGCGTTTCACGGTTAACCTGATCATCGCCGTACTGCCGGCGATCGTGCTGGGGGTGATTTTTGCCGACTTGATCAAGCATTACTTGTTCAACCCGATCACCGTGGCCACAGCCCTAGTAGTGGGTGGCGTGATCATGTTGTGGGCGGAACGCCGGCAGCACGCGGTTCACGCCGAAACCGTGGATCAGATCACCTGGAAAGACGCGCTCAAGGTCGGCATGGCCCAGTGCCTGGCGATGATTCCGGGCACGTCGCGCTCCGGCGCCACCATCATCGGCGGCCTGTTGTTTGGCCTGTCGCGCAAGACCGCCACCGAGTTTTCGTTCTTCCTCGCCATGCCGACCATGGTCGGTGCGGCGGTGTATTCGGGCTACAAGTACCGTCACCTGTTCCAGCCCGATGACCTGCCGGTGTTCGCGATTGGTTTTGTCACCTCGTTCGTCTTCGCGATGATCGCGGTCAAGGCCTTGCTCAAGTTCATCGCCAGCCACAGCTATGCGGCCTTTGCCTGGTATCGGATCGCGTTTGGCCTGGTCATTCTGGCGACCTGGCAGTTCGGCTGGATCGACTGGTCTGCGGTCAAGCCATGAACATTCAGCACCCGCGCCTGAAGGCGTTGATCTTTGGGGTGCTGTGCGCCGCGCCGCTGATTGGCGCGGCGTTGGTGTGGTCTCGCGGTGAGACGGTGATTCCGCTGGCGGCGTATGGTGTGGTCAGCGTAGTGGCGTTTTTTCTGTACTGGGGCGACAAGCGCAAGGCACAGGCAGAGGGCCCGCGCGTTCGCGAAAACATCCTGCATGCCGTGGAGCTGGCGGGCGGCTGGCCTGGAGCATTGATCGCCCAGCAGGTGTTCCGGCACAAGACGCGCAAAGTGTCATATCAGGTGCTGTTCTGGGTGATTGTGTTACTGCACCAGGTGTTCTGGCTTGACCAACTGTTCCTGGGCGGTACCTTGCTGTCGGTGTTGTAGGGCAGAGGCGCTAGGAATATTCCCTACAAAGCTGTGGGAAGCACCTTACCCAATCATTGATAGGAGCCCGCACCACACTGGCGTTATGCTCCAGGCACTTGAATGCACTGGGCCAACACGAATGTCTTTCTCGGATTCATTGCTACGCCATTCAGCGACTGAGCTTGGCGCACTGATTCAACAACGCAAGCTCACCTCCACCGCCATTGTTTCCACCTACCTTGCCCGTATCGAGGCGCAAAACCCCGCAATCAACGCGCTGGTGCAAGTGTGCGCCGAGACGGCGTTGGCCGGCGCATGGGCGGCGGATCGGGCCGTCGCTCAAGGTGAGTATGGCGGCGTGCTGCAGGGCGTTCCCTTTACCGTCAAAGACGTTATCGATACCTGTGGGGTGGTGTCGGCGGCGGGTTTGGCTGAGCGCGCTGACTACCGGCCGGCGCAGGATGCCGTGGTAGTGGCGCGTATGAAAGCTGCCGGCGCCATCCTGCTGGGCAAAAGTAACTGCCCGCCGGGCGGTGGCGGTGGGGTGACCGACAACCCCGTCTATGGCGCCACCCTTAACCCGCATGCGCTGTCCCATAGCCCAGGCGGCAGCAGCGGCGGCGAAGCGGCAGCCATTGCTGCGGGGCTTTCACCGGTGGGGTTGGGCAGTGATTCCGGCGGCAGTTTGCGCGTACCGGCGCATTTTTGCGGAGTTAGCACCTTAAAACCCACCACTGGCCGCGTGCCTAACACCGGGGTTTTCGATCACCCGGGCGGGTTGAGTGACTGTCGCAGCCAGATTGGTCCGATGGCCCGGCATGTGGAAGACCTGGCCTTGGTGCTCCAGGTGATTGCCGGCGAAGATGGGCAGGATGCCGGCGTAATTCCGATGCCCATACGCGCTGTAGAGGCTCAAGCGCTGAGCGGTTTGCGCGTGGCTTGGTATTGCGACGGCGGTATAGCGCCCGCTGACGAGATAACTCAAGCCACGCTGCAGGTAGCCGCCAATCTGTTGGAGCGCGCGGGCGCCGTCATCTATCCAGCGTTCCCATCGGTACTGAGGCACTCACGCGAGATTACCGAGCGCTACTGGGCGATGAGCAAAGGCACCGGTGCGCAGTCGATAAAACTGCTTGCCGACTGGGATCAGTTTCGCAGTGGGATGTTAGGTTTCATGGCGGACTACGACCTTATCCTGTGCCCGGTTGACGCCGCGCCCGCGCCACGGCTGGGCGCCGAACGGCCGGGGCTGTTCAGTCACACCTTGCCGTACAGCCTGGCGGGTTGGCCCTGTGTGGTCGTGCGAGCAGGCACCGATGCTGCGGGATTGCCGGTAGGCGTGCAGATCGTCGCGCGCCCGTGGCACGAGCATTTGGCGCTGGCGGCGGCGATGGCTATTGAGCGCGCCGTGCCTTTTGTCAATCCAACCTGAGCCCCACCTGCGTGCGCTTGGGCAGTTTGCTCACCACCAATTGGTGAGAACGCTGCAACAGCCCACGCAGTTCCTCGGCGCCGATCGGGTAGGGCGTGTTCATGATGACCCACTGGGCCCGCGCCAGGTAAGGCGCCGGATGGATGCCGGGGCGGTCCACGTGGCCGAGGAACAGTTCTTTGTCGACCTTGAACGCCAGCGACTCGCCGCGCAGGTTTTGCAGGGCGAACATCTTGTTGCCGGCAATCGAGAACACGCGCACGCCGCCCCATTTGTAGTCTTCCCGCGCGCCGGGCAGGCTCAGGCAGAAAGCGGCGACCTGTGCTTCAGTCATTTTCATAGCAAGCGATCTCCGCAGCCCTTGAAGGCTTCTTCCAGGTAGTCGATCCAGGCACGAATGGCCGGCAGTACGCCGCGACGGTGCGGGTACACCGCCTGCAACCAGCCTCCCGGCGAGGACCATTGCGGCAGCAGTTGCACCAATTGGCCGCTGGCCAATTCCTCTTCGCAATACATCATCGGCAGTACGGTAAAGCCCAAGCCTTTCAGGGCGCAGGCTT
Organism: Pseudomonas sp. D47; assembly: GCF_045447305.1. NCBI lineage: Bacteria > Pseudomonadati > Pseudomonadota > Gammaproteobacteria > Pseudomonadales > Pseudomonadaceae > Pseudomonas > Pseudomonas sp. D47. Next base: position 5,352 of record NZ_JBJGXU010000013.1, read on the forward strand.
TGCGCACAATGAAGTCGTCGATGCCCAGGCGTGCTTCCAGCGCCAGGTCTTCGCTTTTGCCTTGTGGGTCGATCAGGCGCAGGTGCACCAGGCGGTCGGCTTCCAGGGCGCCCAGTACCGGCAGTTGCTTGAGGTCTTCGAGGCTGTCGATTTGCCGGCCTTGTATGAATTCAGGGCTGGCCACCAGGATGGCCTGGGCCTGGCGCAGGCGTTTGGTCACCAGCAGCGGGTCTTCATCGCCTGACTCGCGCACGCGCAGGGCCACGTCGATACCTTCGGCCACCAGATCAACGCGGCGGTTCACCAGCATCATTTCAAGCTGCACCAGCGGGTGGGCGGCGAGAAAACCGGCGACCATGTCCGGCAGCAGGTGCTGGGCCATGCCCACCGGGCAGCTGACCCGCAGGCGCCCGCGCGGTTCGCTGGACATGCTGGCCACCGCCTCGTCGGCCATTTCTGCTTCCAGCAGCATGGCCTGGCAATGGCGCAGGTAGCGCTCGCCGACGGCGGTGAGGGTCAGTTGGCGGGTGGTGCGTTGCAACAGGCGTGCGCCGAGACGTTCTTCCAGCTCGGCAATGCGCCGTGAAAGCCGCGACTTAGGGATGCCCAGCAGCCGTCCGGCCGCCGCAAAGCCGCCGGCTTCGACGACTTTGGCAAAATAGTAGAGGTCGTTGAGGTCTTGCATGATCAACCTATTGTCCTGTCAGTGGGACGAACTATCCGCGTCTGGCGAGGGCAAATCCACTACAAATATTGGAGGCTGCTGTGGCGAGGAAGCTTGCTGCCGCTGGGGTGCGCAGTAGCCCCGCTTTGGCCCGACGCTGATGGGCGAGCTCTACGACCGGATCATCACGGGCGAGCAGGGCGGCTCCCTGCGCGCCGCGCTCAACCGTCAGGGCCAGTTCGGCAAGGTGGCGCGGGCGATTCGCAAGATTCATGGGGGCTGCCACCAGCATTTGGACGCGGGGGAACTGGCCAGGGGGGCGATGATGAGCGTGCCGAGTTTTCATGCGCACTTTCGCACGGTCACCGACACCTCGCCGATGCAATACCTCAAGTTCACGCGCCTGCACCAGGCGCGCTTATTGATGCTGCGCAACGACATCACCGCCGCCACGGCCTGCGCCAAGATCGGCGTCGATTTATGTGTCGTCGCATTGATTGCGATGAGCAGGCCTGGTGTTGTGGCGAGCAGGCTTGCCCCGCTCGCCACAGGGTTACTTGTGTGCCCTGAACGTCGTGATCAACAGGGCCAACCCGGCAAATGCCGCGCCGGTCAGCGCCTGGCCCTGCCAACTGTAATGCTCGGAGGCAAAGGCTCCAGCCGCCGAACCCAAGGCGCCGCCGATAAAGTAGACCACCATGGACACCGTGTTGAGTCGGCTAGTCGCGGACGGCTCCAGTGCCAACACGCGGGTCTGGTTGGCCAACTGGTTGATCCGGTTACCCAGGTCCAGACAGGTCGCCGCGATCAAGATCGGCCACCACCAGCCGCTTGGCCCGAGGGTATAGATCAGGATAAACGCCACCAGCACGGTGGTGATGCCCGCGCGCTCGAGCAGACGCCCATGGCGTCGGGTTTGCTGGCCGATGGTTGATGCGCAAAGAATACCGACGATGGCCGAGAGGCCCAGCAGGCCTGCCTGGGCACTCGAGAATCCATACGGCGGCAAGGCCAGCAGGGCCGCCATCGAGCCCCAGAACACATTCAAGGCGCCAAACACCAGGGCGCCTTTGAATGCTGATTGGCGCAGGGTCGGGTATTGCCTGGCCAGGCCACAGGGATTTGAGCAAGGCGCCATACGCGAGCTTGCTGGTTGAAATCGACACCGGCATACGCGTCAGAATCGCCATGAACAGCAGCACATCCAGCGCCGCTGACGGTCCTGGCAAGCAACCCGCCGGCAGACAAGCCGCTGACCATCAAGCCCAGTACGGCGCCTTTTTGCTCAACGGTACTCAGGTCCGAAGCGGCGGGAATGATCACCTGCGCGCTGATACCCGACAGCCCCAGCAGCACGCTCGCCACCAGCAGCCAGGCATAGGTCGGCGCTGCGGCCGAGGCCAGCAGGCTGATGAAGTTGAGGCACAGCACGGCCAGGATCAGCGTGCGCCGGCTGATCCGGTCGCCCAGCGGCACGAACAGCAGCAGGCCGCTGGCGTAGCCCAATTGCGTGAGCATCGCGATTTGCCCGACGTGCGCGGTGGACACCTCGAAGGTGTTAGCAATCAGCGGCAGCATGGCCTGGTTGTAGTAAATCGTGGCAACCGAAAATCCGCAGCAGATGGCGAGGATCAAGGTCAGGCCCTTGGTCAGGGCGGGAGAAGGTGGGTGCATGGGATGGCCGGTGGCTGTCGGGTCAGCCGGCGAGAATGAAGTGAAGCACGGGTGAAATCCAGTGCCGCAGAGGTGTGGGCATCAAGCCGACTGGAATGGTTTTTTGCAAAAAAGCATTGTCCTGCTGGCAGGACGAACAATCATATTTTGCCCCTCTAATCGATCATTGGGTTCGTGTGTAGGATCAACCTCACTCGATCGCCTAGCCGCGATCCTCACTTGGAGATCCCACATGAAACTGTTGCATATCGATTCCAGCATCCTCGGCGACAACTCGGCTTCGCGTCAGCTCAGCGCTGCTGTGGTCAAGGCCTGGCAAGCGGCTGAGCCGGGTGTGGAAGTGACTTACCGTGACTTGGCGAGCGAAGGCATCAGCCACTTTTCCGGCCTGACCCTGGGCGCCCTGGGCACCGCTGCCGAGTTGCGTGACGCAGTACAAAAGCACGAGGCTGACCTCAGCGCTTCGTCGCTGGCTGAGTTCATCGCCGCCGACGCTGTGGTGATGGGGGCGCCCATGTACAACTTCTCGGTACCTTCTCAGCTCAAGGCCTGGATCGACCGCATCGCCGTCGCCGGCCAGACCTTCCGTTACACCGAAGCCGGCCCTGAAGGCCTGTGCGGTGGCAAGAAGCTGATCATCGTTTCCACCGCCGGCGGTTTGCATGCCGGTCAGGCGAGCAACGTCGGCCACGAAGACTACTTGAAACTGGTGTTTGGCTTCCTCGGCATCACCGACATCGAGTTCGTCCGTGCCCAAGGCCTGGCCTACGGTGAGGAAGTGCGCAGCAAGGCGTTGAGCGACGCTAACGTAGTCATCAACGAACAATTGTTCGCCGCCGCGTAAGGCTTGTGTAAAGTTCGCCTTTGTCCGGTTCCAATCTGAAACCGGGCGCCTAAACTCTGTATTCTGGTCGTCTCAAAACGACCGGAGTACGGAGTTTTTTCGTTTGCCCGCTGTCACTACTTTGGCCCAGGTTATGCAGGCATGGGTTTATCACCCGGTGTGAGCACCTTGAACCATGGACTTTTCATACAGATATGCCGCGGGTGTTGAACGTGGTCACGCAGCAAAGGTGGACATCCCCATGATGCGTCTTTGTGCTGTTTTGGTACTCTCCCTGCTCGGTAGCCTGATTTCAGTGCACGCCGCCCCAGCGCCGCACCCGCATTGGAGTGTGGGTTTCCATCGCATGACCTTTCTCGACCCGCTGGACCAGCAGCCGATGAAAGCCATCGCGTTTTACCCGTCCACCGACGATGAGCACAGTACGCAATTGGGCGCCTATCACGTCGCCGCCGCTGAAGACTCCAAGGTCGCCATTGGCCGCTTCCCGATGCTGATGCTGTCCCACGGCAACACGGGCACACCGCTGGCCCTGCACGACCTGGCCACCTCACTGGCGCGCAAGGGTTTTGTGGTGGTGGCGGTGTTGCACCCCGGCGACAACTACAAGGACCACAGCCGCCTGGGCACCGTGAGCAACCTGTATGGTCGGCCGATCCAGATTTCCGAAGCGATCACCGCCACCCTCAGCGACCCAATGCTGTCGCCATTCGTCAATATCGACCAGGTGGGCGTGATCGGTTATTCCGCCGGCGGTGAAACCGCGTTGATTCTGGCCGGCGCCAAGCCGGATTTTGATCGCCTGCGCCGTTACTGCCAGGAACGCCCGGAAGACCGCGATGCCTGCACCACCAAAGGTGAGCTGGTGGTCGACCGCGACGATTTGCAACCACAGGCCGACCCGCGCATCCACGCGTTGATGCTGATGGCGCCGTTGAGCCTGATGTTTGGCCGCCACACCTTGGCCGACGTGCATGTGCCGGTGCTGCTCTACAGCGGCGATGGCGACAAGCTGGTGGCCGTTGACAAAAACGCCGCGGCACTGGCGCGCAAGCTGCCGGAACCGCCGGATTTCAAACTGTTGGCCGGAGCAGGGCACTTTGTGTTCATGGCGCCGTGTGACAGCGATCAGTTGGTGGCCATGCCGGCCATCTGCACAGACGCCGATGGCGTCGACCGCGAAGGTATTCACCGCGACCTGATTTCAGAGGCAGGGCGGTTCTTCTCCCACACCCTCGGGCAAATGACCCGCGCCGGTTTGCAGACCGCCGATCAGTAAGCGCGGCGCTTGAGCAGTACGGTCAAGGCCAGCGCCGTGACCGACAACAGCGCGGCGCAAAAGAAGATCCAGCCGTAGCCGAGGTTCAGTGCCACGGCGCCCATCAACGGCCCGGCAATCGCCAAGGCTAGATCAAAAAACACCGCATACGCACTCAGCCCGGCACCACGGCTGCTATTGGGCACTTGCTTGATGGCTTCTACGCCCAGCGCTGGGTACACCAACGACAAGCCAAAACCGGTCAGCCCGGCGCCGATCAACGCCACCCCGGTGGAGGGCGCCAGCCACAGCAGCGTCAGGCCCAGGGCTTCGATGGTCATGCAGGCAATCGCTGCGCTGAAACCGCCGAAGCGGCTGATGGCCGAGATAAACACCAGCCGTGACAGGATAAAACACGCGCCAAACACCGTGAGGCAGTACGCCGCCCCGGCCCAGCCGCGACTGAGGTAATACAGGGTGATAAAGGTGGTCAGCGTGCCGTAGCCAATTGAGGCCAAGCACAGGCTGGCGCCAAACGGCGCGATACGCCCGAACACCGCCCAGAACGGCAGCCGCTCGCCGCGTACCACCGGCACCGAAGGTTTATTACGGATCAGCACCAGGCCCAACGCTGCCAGCACCGTCAACGCGATGCCGAGGCTGGTGTAGCCATACTCGGCCACCATCACCACGCCCAGCGGCGCGCCAATGGCGATAGCACCATAGGAGGCGATGCCATTCCAGGAAATCGAGCGCGCCGTGTGTTCGGCGCCAACCGCCCCCATGCACCAACTGATGGTGCCCACGCCGATCAGGCCCTGGGCTACGCCGAGCAGCAGCCGGCTGACGATCAGGATGCCCAGGCTCAGGGCGGGCAGGCTCTCGACCAGCGTGGCGAAAAACGTCAGCACACCGCTGACCAAAATACCGGCCAGGCCCAGCACAATCGCGCGCTTGGTGCCGACGTTGTCGGACATGCGCCCGGCCAAGGGCCGGCTGAGCAGGGTGGCCAGGTATTGCGAGCCGATGGTGATCCCGGCCACTACCGCGCTGAAGCCCAGTTGCTCGTGCACATAGCCCGGGATGACCGCGATCGGCAGGCCGATGCAGATAAAGGCGATGAAGGTATAGAAGACGATGGAGACGATCTGCAAAGTGATCGACATTGAGCTGGGGGCGACGGCAGGCATGGTCACTCGTTCGCGGGCGGGCGGTGACGGCATGATGGCAAGGGCGTGGGGGAAAAGGAAGCAGGCTAACTAGTTTGTTTGATAGGCCACGTTGGGCTGCGCAGCAGCCCCAATACAAAACACCGCGTTCTGCCTGACAGAACGCGGTGTTTGATTTTAGGGCCGCTTCGCAGCCCAACGCAGGGCAAGCCCGCTCGCCACAACTGCAGTGGCGTTGCTTAGAACACCACGCCTTGGCTGCGCAGGTAGTCATCATAGGTGCCGCTGAAGTCGATCACGCCGTTGGCGCTCAACTCGATGATGCGGGTGGCCAGGGACGATACGAACTCGCGGTCGTGGCTGACGAAGATCAGCGTGCCCGGGTAGTTTTCCAGCGCCAGGTTCAGCGCTTCGATGGATTCCATGTCCAAGTGGTTGGTCGGTTCGTCCATGATCAGCACGTTCGGCTTTTGCAGGATCAGCTTGCCGAACAGCATGCGGCCTTGCTCACCACCGGAGATGACCTTGACCGACTTGAGGATCTCGTCGTTGGAGAACAGCATGCGGCCCAAAGTACCGCGAATCACTTGCTCGCCTTGGGTCCACTGGCCCATCCAGTCGAACAGGCTCATGTCGTCTTCGAAGTCGTGGGCGTGGTCCTGGGCGTAGTAGCCCAGTTCTGCGGCGTCGGTCCACTTGATGCTACCGGCATCCGGCGTCAGTTCGTTGACCAGGGTGCGCAGCAGGGTGGTCTTGCCGATACCGTTCGGGCCGATGATCGCTACGCGCTCGCCGGCTTCAACCTGGAAGCTGAAGTCCTTGAACAGTGGCTTGCCGTCGAAGCCTTTGGCCATACGATCGACGATGACCGCCTGGCGGTGCAGCTTTTTGGTTTGTTCGAAACGGATGAACGGGCTCACACGGCTCGAAGGCTTGACCTCGGCCAGTTGGATCTTGTCGATCGCCTTGGCGCGGGACGTGGCCTGCTTGGCTTTCGAGGCGTTGGCCGAGAAGCGGCTGACGAACGATTGCAGCTCGGAGATCTGTGCTTTCTTCTTGGCGTTGTCCGACAGCAGTTGCTCGCGGGACTGGGTCGCCACGGTCATGTACTCGTCGTAGTTGCCCGGGAACAGGCGCAGCTCGCCGTAGTCCAGGTCAGCCATGTGGGTGCACACGCTGTTCAGGAAGTGACGGTCGTGAGAGATGATGATCATCAGGCTCGAGCGCTGGGTCAGGATGTTTTCCAGCCAGCGGATGGTGTTGATGTCCAAGTGGTTGGTCGGTTCGTCGAGCAACAGCACTTCTGGGTCGGAGAACAACGCCTGGGCCAGCAATACCCGCAGTTTCCAGCCTGGGGACACTTCGCTCATCGGGCCGAAGTGTTGTTCCAGGGGAATACCCAGGCCCAGCAGCAGCTCACCGGCACGTGATTCGGCGGTGTAGCCGTCCATTTCGGCGAACTCGGTTTCCAGCTCGGCCACGGCCATACCGTCGTCTTCGCTCATTTCCGGCAGCGAGTAGATACGGTCGCGCTCAGCCTTGACCTTCCACAGCTCTTCGTGGCCCATGATCACGGTGTCGAGCACGGTGAATTCTTCGTAGGCGAACTGGTCCTGGCGCAGTTTACCCAGGCGTACGTTCGGCTCGAGCATGACCTGGCCGCCGGACGGATCAAGGTCGCCGCCGAGGATTTTCATGAAGGTCGACTTGCCGCAACCGTTGGCACCGATCAAACCATAACGGTTGCCGGCGCCGAATTTGACCGAGACATTCTCGAAGAGCGGCTTGGCGCCGAACTGCATGGTGATGTTAGCTGTGGAGATCAATTACTTTACCTATCAATAGCTTAGGGTGCGCTTTTTTGAACTGGGACCAATTTGGGACCAATCTGGAGCTTTTGCATTTCGCTCCAGTCCGAGCTTGAGTTGATCCAACGCGCATAAGTCGAGAGCAGCATCTGCACGCTATGGCCGAGCTGCTGGGAGATGAAGGCGGGGTTCATGCCAGACATAATGCATATTGTCGCATAGGTGTGACGACAGTTGTATGGCGGCCGACGACGGATATTCAGTGCCTTCAGTGTCGGAATCCACTGCTTGTGCAGGTCAGAAGTCTGTTTCACGTACTTCGAGTTCTTCGACGGCGGAAAAATGAAAGGTGTCTCTAGCACCTTCCCTTTCCCTTTTTTCCGACGCTCTGCGTACTCCCTGGCGAATTCCAGCGCGTGCAGGGCGCGATCATTCAACAAAACAAAGCGGTCTCCGCCCGTTTTCGTGCGCTCCACCACTTCCCCCAAGGCGATCCCGCGACAAACGTGTGCCGTCTTCTTCTCCACGTCTACTGCATCCCACCGCATAGCCAGGGCTTCGGACAGACGCATTCCTGTAAAAAACACAAACTCAAAAAATGCCGCATAAATCGCGCTGGGCCAGTGATCGTGCTCATACATCTTGGCGATGATCTGGTTTGCTTCCTCCAGGGTGAAGGGGTCGATCTCCTTCTTGCTACGCTTGGGAAGTTCGAGGATCGCCGCCGGATTCTTGGGGATGAGTTCCTCGGAAACTGCTGAATTTAGGATGGTCGAAAGCTTCGATATTGCGTTGCGCTTCACTCCGGGCGACTTCCACTCGCTGGCAGCCATCACCCGGCGAAGTAAGGTGGTGGTGATGAGGTCGATCCGCACCAGGGCCAGACCGGGCATCCAATACCGGTTCAGCGCCCCTTTGTAGTTCGCCTTCGTGCCCCCCACCACTTCTCGGCTATCCAGCCAGAGTTGCGCGTATTCGCCGAAGTTGATCTTGCCCCCGGCGAGGTTGCTGGAGCTGGGGAACAGCTCGGCGTACTTGTCGTCGTCGAGGAGGCCCAGCTTAATCAGCCCCTTTACCTGATCAACAACCTGTGAGGCTGATTTGATTCCTTTCTGTGTCGCGGGATAGGGGAGCGTTTCACTCCGCCGGCTGCCGTTCCACATAAAGCGGATGCGGATCGATCCGTGGTGGAGGTCCATTCCTGCGGGCAAACCCATTGGCTTTCGAGCCATTCGTAGTATCTCCTGATGCTGTAGATGATCCTGCTGCCTTGCTTGTTCCAGACACCAAGGGGTATCTCTTTTCGTGCGCGCTTCGAGCGCATGGCGGCGAGGGTGGTGCCGAGAATTTCGGCCATTTGCGCCTCGGGAATCTTGTCGCCGGTGATTCCGTCATTGAGTTGTTCGGCTGCTGCCATAGCTACCTCCCGCCGCCTGCTGTAGGCCGCGCTGTCTTGATGATGGTCATGTGGTGTCCTTGCCGCGCTGGGCGGCAGAAGGTGGGTTAAATGGAGAACTTGGCCAGGGCTTCGTCCGCAACCTTCATCGCTGCCTGAGCTTCGTTCACATAGGCAGGATCAAAACCGCCGCACAGGTGGATGGTTGCCTGGCAGGCGCGCAAGTTCTCGCGGGTCAGCTTCAGTGCCGCGATCAACTCTTCTCGCGCCTCGGCTTCGCCTCGGCCGATATCCCAGAAACGCTGGCCCCAGTGACCGGCCGGTGGCTGATTGTTTCCCTGGGAACCGAACGCCATGGCGCCAACAGCGCAGTCGAGCAGGTCTCGCTTGTAGGCGTTGTCGCCGTCGATGCTCAAGCCACGCCGGCGGAGCGTGCTGACCACTTCGTCGTCCACCAGCCCCTGATCCTTCAAGACGACTTCTTCTTCTGGCTTGCCGGGGGTGTAGATGACCAGCGCGATTTTCGCGCCAGGCCAAAGGCTTTCGCTGATTTTGACCAGCGCGTCGTTTGCCACTCGGTGGAAACGCTCAAGAATTGCAGACATAGGAATACCTCGCCCGCCGCTCACCGGCAGGCATGTAGGGGGATTGGGGTTAGGGCTTCGGCGTTTTCTTCAGCTTGTTCCAGTGCCGCCAGATGTTTTCCTCGGGCACCTTCTTTTGCAGGGTGAAGTCGCCGTCGCGGCAGATGACCCAGCTGAGCCCGGCGCTTCAGCTGCTATCCAGCTCCAGGTTGTCGCGCACTCAGGGCACGGTTTCAGTTCGTCGCTCATGGCCTCCAGCTCCTGCCAACGCGGAACACCATCATCAGGTTGTGATGGAGGGGGACTTTGAGAACGTGGTCGAAGAACTCGCCTTTTCCAGAGATGAATCCGGTAGGCACCTTGTTTCCTGCGATCCCGAATTCTCGCCAGCATTCCTCGCCACCGTTCTCGTCCCAGTAGGCGCGTTCGCGTTTGGGGATCTCGTCGTAGGTTTTCACGAACACAGAGTGATCCGGGATATCACAGATCCGGCGCCAGGCGGGATGGCGCTTGCACCAGTCGACGGCCTGCTGAGAGGCTTGCTCGGCAGAGTAAAATTCTTTGGTATTTTGTTCGGTCATGGCCTCGGCCCCTTGTAGATGAAGACGTAAGCGAACCAGAGGGTGGCGATCATGGCGTCACCTTGATATCGACGTCGTCGTGAATCCATTCGATATCGAGCAGATCATCGTCGTCGATCTGGCTTTCCCGCAAGTCATTGCTGGCCAGCAGCTCCTCCACTTCATCATCATCGACGTTCTCAATGACCTTCCGGAAGTTCACGACTGCTTTGCCGGTTGGCACGACTGTTCTTTTCATGGGCGAGTTCGTCCTTGCCGCTATAGCGGCTGACTTTGAAGGGGGAGGGGTTACAGGTTTTGCGGGTGGAGTACGGATGTACTCCTATGCTTTCGGAGCTGCCGCTTTCATCTCTGCCGCTGCGTTGTCGCGCCAGTTGGCCGGGTCTTTCAGGTAGTGGCCGAGCATCCAGTAAATCGTTACGGCCTGTTCGTCCTCGGCCTTCCTGGCTATCTGGTGCCCCATCAAGCGCAGTGCCTGGGCTGTGTGGATATGCTGGAAGCACATCTGTCCTAAGATCCACCGAAGCTCGGGTGTCAGCTCAGGAACTACCGGTGCTGCCACCGGCATATCACCGCGACACAAAGCCAGGCGCTGTACTGCGTCGAGCGATCCGTAATTTGGTGCGGCGGCTACCGGCGCGGGCTGCTCGGCGTAGAGCGGCTTATCGTTCGGTGTCTGACGGTCGTATGCAAAGTAATTATCACCGTTCATGTCTGTGACGATCCACGCCACCGGCTCGCCCTGTGGCTGGGCGGCTGGCTGCGCTTCCACTTCTGCGCATGTCTTGCACGCATGGCCCATAGACTGCTCAGTAAAGCAGCCACGACAAATGGCAATTGCTGGAGAATCGAGCAGGGCGCGCAGCTCATCCACGGCGGATCGGCATTCGTCATAGTTCGCGGCATAGGTGAACCCAAGCATATGATTTGCCTCGTCCGCAATACGCTCCAGCAGCTCACGCGACACGCTGATCGTTTGGTCGCTGATCATGACTTGATTCCTTCTGTGGGCTTGAGTTCGGCGCGCACCTTGTTGCGAATCGGCTTCACTGATTTGAATGCGCCCGCTGCAAGGTCAAGTGCTGGGAGAGCTTCACGCAACAACCCCTCCAACTGGTCAATGCGTTGGCCGGCCTCAAGTGATGTAATGCTGAGCATGTCCTCTGCCTCGGTCAGCGAAGTCAGCAGCAAAGCATTGCGCTCTGTCTCCCACTTGATCCCGGCTTCCAAGCGATCCGCCCGCTCATCCGCCCGCTCATCCGCCCGCTCATCCGCTGCGGTCAGGTGCTGTTGCAGGGCGTCACTGATCCGCTCCAGCTGGACGAAGTCACCACGCGAACATTCAAGTTCGGCGCGTAGTCGATCAGCATCGGCTGCGACACGGTCGTGATCGACTGCCAGCACAACGTTGATTCGGCCCAGGGCCTGGCCCTCTACAAGTCCCGTCTCGGTTACGTGATAGCGCTTTACTTCGGGCACAGTTATTTCCTTGCCGGGCCATGCCCGGGCGGTGGAGTGAGGGAGTTCAGAGTTGTTCCAGAAGGCGCCGGCCGATCCAGCGAACCACGGTGACGGCCTTGCTGTTGCCGATCGCCTTGTAGCGGGGGCCGTCCGGGCATTCGCTGGCAGGCTTGTTGCGCCAGGGAATCAGCGTGTAGTCGTCGGCCATGCCCTGGAGGCGTTCGCACTCAACGGGAGTGAGGCGCCGCACCTGTGCTGGGGTCAATAGCGCCGGTGGCGGGCTGCATGCATCCAAAGATGCGGTGTATTCCTCATACCACTTGCCCGCGCCACAAGCCGAGGTGTGGTGCAGTTTCGTCGAGTAGGCCAGATAGTTCTGCTGCTGAGCTCCTGCCTCTGCGGCCAGAGCGCCGACGATCTGCCCATCTTCGCCAATGTACCGAACCTCACTGCGGCTGTTCTGGGTGAAGGCCAGTAGAGCATTCTCCTGACCGTTGTTCCGGCCTAGCGTGTGCGCATGATCGATACTGACGCAGGGGTCTTGCGTGCCGTGCACCACCAGATGGCTGTGACCGTGATTCGCATCTTGGTTAGAGCAGCCTTGCAAGCGTCCGTAGCTCGCGTCCAGGGTTGCCGCAACGATGAAGTGCCCGGCCGCTGCGCCGTCAGGACGACCACCTGCTCCACCACTATAGGCGTGACTGGTTAATGCCCCGGCAACCTCGGGATGAATGAAGAATGTCTCGCTTTCGATGTCGAGCCGGCTGTCTTTGGCGGTCAGGGTCGCGGCGCGCTCGATCGAGCCGCCCAGGCTGTGGCCGCCGAACGCCGGGATGCCGCCGAACATATCGACCGCCGGCCCTTCATCGCCCTCACAGTTCGGGCAGCCGTACTGGCCTAGTGATTCAGCGAAGACGCATCCGCATCCACACTGGAGCGCAGGGCCGAAAGTAGCTGTTCCGGTAACGTCTTGCCCCTCGCCTCGGCGCGGCGCAGTATCCCGGCGCACGCCTTCGCGCTCAAAAAGTACCTCGGTGGGATCGAATCCGTCACGAGCACTTGCGACAACGAACACACGACGGCGTCGTTGGGCCAGGCCGAAATATTGGGCGTCCAGGACCCGCCACGCGATTGTTCTTTTGGGTCCATACACACAACCAGCGTCCTGCCATTTCTTCCCTGGAGACTGCAGCTCGCAGTCTTCCCCAGCAAGCGCACCAAGAAAGCATCCGAAGGCGTTCCCTTTATCACTGAGGACGCCGGGGACGTTTTCCCAGACGATAACGCTGGCGGGCTTTCGCTGGCCGGCGCGAACATAGTCAACTGCATCTGCAAGCTCCACGTATTTGATGGTGAGGGCGCCGCGCGGGTCGGTGAGACCTTCGCGCATACCGGCGACCGAGAAGGCCTGGCATGGGGTGCCCCCGACCAGCACGTCGGGCGCCGGGATCTTGCCGGACAGCACCAGTGCAGCTAGCTTGGTCATGTCGCCGTGGTTCGGCACGTCGGGGTAGTGGTGGGCCAGCACCGCCGAGGGGAAAGGCTCAATCTCGGCGAACCACGCGGCGCGCATGCCCAGCGGGTGCCAGGCCAGGGTCGCGGATTCGATGCCGCTGCACACAGAGCCATAGGTGATATCGGGCATAGGGGATCCTCTCCGGCTGGCGTGATTTAGATTTTGGGGCTATTGATATTTGCTTAGCTCAACCTGGCAGGAGGCCGAAATGAGACAGCAAAGCGATATCGATGCACTAGCAGCAATCGAGGAAGACGCCCTGATGATGCTCAAGTGGATTGGTCTTCCAGATGACAAGCAGAAACTGGACATCGTCATTTGCTTGCGGCAGATAGTTGATCTGGCGACTTATAGAAAGGAGATCAGCGAGTATTCGGAGCTATTGGCGCGATAGTGCGTGGCTGGCGTGATTCGTTGATATGGGGTATTGCGGGTGACCGGCATGGAGCCGGATAAGGGGTGAAAATGGCATCCGATAAACGGACCCAACGGTTCATCAATGGACTCGACTCGGTAAAGTCAAAAGCTGCGGCAGAAGGCATAGAGCTGACGCCAGACGAAGCCGCAAAGGCTGCTATGAAAAGGGCTCTAGGGTCAAAGAAAGGAAAACCGAGAAAGAAAAAGAAGGGCCGCGGCGGATCGCCTTTTCTGCCGGGTAGCTTCGAGAGCTCTTCCAGATAAGCGCCGCCCTCCGGTTATCGGATGCAGCGAGTAGGGTGGGTTATGCGGAACTAAAATCGGCAATACCGTCTACATTACAAAGGGCATTCCCTTTAGGAGAAGACGGTCATGTTTAAATCACGCTCGCTTGTAGCCGCTGTGACCTGCGTTGCTTTGGTCGCAGGCTCAGTGACGGCATTGGCCGATCCTGGCAACGGTAAAGGCCAAGGAAATGGGAAAGGCAACTCCCAAGGCGGCCAAGGCCATGGCAACCAGGGCAACAAGGGGAAAGGTTCCAGCGGAGACGATTGGGATCGCGGGCCCAGCATTGACCGAGGCGGCGTACTTGGCGTGGTCAGCGGCTCGACCAGATTTGGCGCACAGGCAAGGGGGCCTTAACCCTCAAGCAGCGGGCGCGGTTGCGGACTTCTTCCAGGCATTTGCCTGGCGGCCAACTGAGGCCGTCATCTTCATTGCTTTGGCGTGCTGCCCCTTGCTGATCAACCCTCGGTTGGTGAGGGCGCGCAGCAGGTAGTTGAGCATCCAAATGCTTTCCAGCAGCAGGTTGATCTGGGGTAGTTTGTCCCGGGTCATGTTGGCCCGGCCGATCAGCACCAGGACCTGCAAGCACTCATCCCGGATCTTTGCTCCGACAACCTGTTTCAGGTCGCGCGGGATATTGCGCACCAGGTCAAGGGAAAGCCCGAGCAGTTCCTCGGCAACTTTGTGAATCTCAAGCTCGGTGTGCAGTGCCATCCTTGGCCTCCTGAAAAGCGAGGGTGCTATCGCACCCATGAATGAAGAAATGAATGATCAAATAAACTTTCTGCGGACAGGGCGCGCGAGCCGCTCGTTGGTCTTGCCGGTGGTGTTGAGCCAGCCATCTTCAAAGTCCATGGTGCAGGCGTGTTTGGCGGAGCGCTGCGAGCTCGTCCAGTGATAAGACTGGGTGAACACCGCCGGCACGGTGATTTCGAGGAAGGACGCCTCGCGGCGCGCCATCAAGTAGAAGTCCTTGTGACCATCGCGCTCGAAGGTTGCGCAGAACTGGGCGGCCGGGCGGTCGTGCTCACGATTGCTGCTTGCCAGGTGGGCGGTGTTGGCCTGTCCATCCCATGGGGATTTGGAGCCACCGAGATCCTCGCCGTAGCCGCCCCACTCATGGGATGCCTCAGCATCGGCGCCGGCCGCCACGATCAGGTAGTAGGGCTTGTCACCGCCCGGGAACAGGCCGCCGTTTACGCCGCCTTCACCCGGCCAGTATTCGCCGATGGCCGGGATGCCGCTTGCGGTGATAGCGGGCTCAGCGGCAATTGCCAGGGTTGCAAGCTTCAGTACGACGGCTTGGTCTGGGCTGCTGATAACGAGATCGCCGCGGGTGTACGTGGTCAGTTCATTTGGGCACATGGGATGCTCCTGTGAGCGAGATAAGGGTGCAGGTAGCCGGCGCTTCCCGACGAGCTTCTGGTCTGAGCGCCGTCCTGGCGCTCCCGGGAATCACCTGCGAAAAACGAATGAAGGATTGAATTACTGAATAGGGAGGCTGCGGACAGGGCGCGCGAGCCGCTCGTGGCTCTTGTCGAGGTTGAGGAGCCAGCCAACTCCAAAGCCCATGTTGTAGGCGTAGTTGGCGGAGCGCTGCGAGCTCAGCCAGTGGAAGCGGTCCTCGCGGATAGCCACCAGGCCATCGGCCTTGGCAGCCATCAGTAGCTGACCTTCCAGGCAGGACGGGATGAAGCCATCCAACTCCAAAGCCTTGATGGCGATCACGCTGCCGGCCTCGGCCATGGCGCGGGTATTGGCTTCGCCGTCGCTGTAACAGCCCGCGTCTTTGATCTCGGCGCCGTACTCGCCCCACGGGCCGCTGAGCTCGTCAGGCAGGAGGATTAGGGCTCGCTCTACGCCGTTGAGCCAGTAGCGGGTGACGAACACGCCGCCGGCCAGAGGTTGGCCGCGCTCAGGGAGTTCGGCGGCGAGTACTGTTTGTTGTGCTTGCTTGGACATGGGTTTACTCCGGGTAAGCGCCGCCCTCCGGTTACCGGATGCAGCGAGTAGGGTGGGTTATGCGGGTTCGATGATCTCGTCGCCCGGGTCTTTCTGAATGGCGAGAAGGCTCTTGTTGCGGAATTCCCGCGCCACGTTTTCGGATATCTCGAATTCGTGGCGCGGCGGTTCGAGTAGCGCTTTGGACTTGGAGCCAAGGTCATGAAGACGATGAATCATCAGCGTCATTGCCTCGCCCTGCTCAGTAATGCCTGACCACTCCATCAGGTCGGCCAGCGCTTGTCGGGTGCCGGGGCGAACCCTGAGCCTCAATTCCTCTTCGGCATTCACCACACGCTTCCTGGCGGTTTTCGCCGAGCGCTCCTGCACAGTCTTGGCCATGGCCTACCTCTTTTATTCCGCTGGCCGGAAGTGCGAGCCAAGTTTGAAGTTTGCGTTGCTGGATGCGGGCTATGCGGCGCATTTAGTTCGCCCCGGTTTTGCCTTGGGGTAGTCGATGCCGTGGGCGGCGATGATCCGCTCAAAGGCTTTCGATCCCATGGCCAGACTCCCAAGGCACTGGCGCCGGGTCAGGCCCAGCTCCAGGAATGCCCGGATTCGCTCAGCGTATTTCGCATCGCTGGCTTCATCCGCTCGCCTTGGCACCAAATTTCGAGCGCCGCCCCGGGTTGGAGTCTTGAACGTAATCCCAAACTCCTGGCCAATGGTGGATACCGTGCGCCGGTCAATCCCGAGCTCTTCCGCTACATCTACCTTTGCGTGGGTGGGGGCAAGCTCGCGAATGCGCTCAACCAGCTTCAGGCGTTTCTGGGTGCGAATATCAAGTGGTGCCATTGGCAGGGGAGCCGACTCAACCCGCCGGCGAACAAAAGGCTTCGGCGCCGGCGGCATCTTGTTGCTGTAGGTGATGGGTTTGGGCTTGTAGCCGATTGGCGCCGCTTCTTCGATCTGGCCGCCGCTGGCCAGGAACTGGGCGACCTGGGCCGCCAGTTCATCCGAGGCCGGGCGCAGCGCCTCGACCAGGCTGAGGTGGTTGCTGATCATGCTGCCGCCTTGCCGAGTGTCACCCCGGCCATGCTGAAGTTTGCACCCTGCGCTGCGACCATCGCGTCGAGCGCTTCCCAGTTGACCAAAAGGACAGTGGTTGGCGCCTGACCGTATGCCACCGCTTTGATCAGTGCCTCGAAGTCTGTCACGTTGGCCTGCAGCACTACCTGCTCGACGGCGTGGCTCGTCACTGACTTTGTGGTGTGGCCGGTAGGTGCCGCTGTCTGGACCGGTGCAGCGCGGACAGGATCTTGTGTTGCCACTTTCTCTACGACCGGCTCTGGCTTGATGGCCCCCAGCCGTTGGGCTTCCTGCTCTTCGGCGATGCGCTTCGCGTCGGCCTTTGCCTGCTCCGCCTTCTGGTGTTCGGAGATTCGGAATTTGATCAGCGTCACTAGGTCATCGTTGGCTTTGGTGACCAGCTGCTGCACGTCGCTGAACAGGAAGGCATGATCAACGGCGAGCTCTGCCAGACTGGTCAGGTTCAAACGAATGCTGTCCGCTGCCTGACTTGCGTCAATCTTCGCCCGGGCCAGCTCGGTATCTACTGCGTCCTGGAGGCTGGCGATGGTGCGCTTGTTCTTCATGGCACCGGCGAAGTCCGAAACGACATGAGGCAGTATGACTTTGCCAAGGGTCTTGTTGATTGCGGCGATGTGATCCGCCAGGGCGAGCTCGGCCTTTTGCTTGATAGTGGTCTTCACCAACAGCTCTTGAGCCTTCACCAGCTTGTCGACCTTCAGGCGAGTCTCGCGAGCATGGGCGCTGATGCGATCCAACGACGAAAACAGCTCGTCGATGCTCTGGGTCTGCGACAGGGCCTGTTTCTTGGCGACCGACACGGCTTCTTCGACATCACCGCACCACTTGACTGCCTTCTTCGCGTCGGCGAAGTCCTGGTCGGTGGAGAGCGTGGCTTTCACCGAGTCAATGACGGCCAGCGCCGAATCTTCAAATACCTTCAGGTTGCTGGCGGTAACCATGCCGGTCAGCTCGATGCGTAGGGCTGGCAGTTCATCAGGTGCCTTGCCGACTACAATCGAAGGAGCGTCGGCCATTTCGAAGTTGGCCAGGTCTGTCTCGAACTGTTTCCAGCCTTCGATCAACTGGGTCGCGCGCCCTGCGACGGGCCGGTACTCCATGTGCACGAAGTTCTCCGGCGTGCCGTCCGAGCAAACAAATATGACCCGCTCAGCGCCGCTCACCAGCAGTTGCTGCTCAAGCTGCCAGTAGTAGTGCGGAGCCAGGTCGCCGGCTTTCACCTGGGCCACGACTGACTCATTCCACAGTTTGTGCTCGAACAGTGTCTCGCAGAGCATCGTGGCGCCATCCATGGAGGCCAGCAGGTTGCCCTCGGTCGCAACGATCGGATACAGCTCTTCGCCGATCAACGCTTCAGTCAGTGGGCGGGCCAGGGCTTCAGTAGCGTGGCCCTTGTCGAAGATGAACTGCTGAGACGGCGTGACATCGGGCGTGATGCCGGTCTTCTTGGCCGCCAGCAGATCGGTCCGGGTTTGGTACTTCGAGGCGCCCATCATTGCTGGTGCCTCGGAGGCGGTGCGGAACTGGGCGCGCAGGGCAAGCCACTCGGCAGAGCCTTGAGCTACGTTGTGAATTTTCATGCTGAATCTCCATCGAGGGCTTTGAGGTTAGTGATGGTTTCGATCTGGTCATCGCGCAATGAGTACTTGCTGATGACATTGGAAATGATGTGATCCGGACTAGTGCGACCGGCGTCGATCAGCGGCTGCCACTTTTCGATGTTTTCAGCCAGCAGTTCGTCGGGATAGGCAGGCTTGGCGTCAGGTTCTGGTGGGGCCTGGCGCGCCGGTGAAACATCTTTGGCGGCTTCCTCGAATGTTTTGCCTTCCATCTCGTCGGCCGTTGGCGCAGATCCGACTTCAGGGAATGCTTTGCGCAGGGCTTGGGCCTCGGCGCACTTGGCGAGCTGGGCAAATGCTCGACGCTTCCACATTGCGTTGGGCGCGGCGGTGTCCTTGCTCGATGTCGCGTAGTTCTCAAGCCAGCGCTCATTGGCCGTGTATTCGGCAACCAGGCCGTTGCTCATCTGCCGCTTGACTGTCACGCGGCACCATTCAGGGTAGGTGACTTCAACGCCGCTCAGCTTTGCGGTTACTGGAGGGCCATATTCAGGCTCGCTGATTCCAGCGTATTGACCGGTGCGCGCCGCCTGGATGCGGTAAAGGCCGATGCCGGGCATCACCGTGTCCTGCATTTTTTTGGTCTTCGAGTTCCAGATCGGAACGATGTGCACCGGCTTCAACATTGGGTCCAGGTGCGCGGCCTGGCAGTAAGCCAACACCATCACTACAGAGTTCTTTTCTGCGCCGGGGTAGAGGCTGCTGCTCAGCACTTCAACGAGCGCGGCCTCCGACATCGCAGGCGTGTTGTCGTCCTGCTTCATTACTGCGGACATGGGGATTCCTTGCCGCGATGCTCGCAGCGATGAAAGGGGTAGGGGAAATAAAAGTTGATAACCGTTCTTATTCGCATTTAAGATACGTAATAACGTATCAACTCGACGCAAGGAGCCTCACCTATGAAAGTGCTGTCCTCACTCAAAGAAGCGAAAAACCGTCACCGCGACTGTCAGATCGTTATGCGCCGTGGCCGGATATACGTGATCTGCAAATCCAATCCGAAATTCAAAGCGCGGCAGGGCAGTGCGAAAAACAAGAACAAGGGCAAAGGCTGATCAGCGCTGTTGTTGATCTTGCTGCTGAACCCGGTATCGCAGGACCTGGAGCACTCGACCGCCGTAGCCAGGTTCTGCGTATTGCTCAACCGGTGCCCCGAAGAAGCCGCGCCGTTCGGCAAGGCTGTAGGCCTCGCGCAGGTTGTGAGCGCTGATGTCCTCGAGCTGCTCATCGATCAGGGATTTAACTGGTGCGGTACTCATTGAATCTCCTTACGCCGCCGGCTGACATCCAGCAGGCGGGCGCTATACCAGTGGAATTCTTCTGCGTTGATGGCGCCCGAAGTGAAGTGGCGCACTATCAGGCCTTCAGTCAGGGTTTCGTCGATCAGAGGCTTATCTGGATCTTCAAGAGCAAACAGAGCTTTATCGATCTCAACATACGGGCTCACAGTTCGTTGTCCTCGGCCTGGGCGATCAGAGCGTCATCAGCCAGAGGCTGAAGTAGTCGTTCGGCAATCTCGCCGAGCTTCCCAAGTGGGTGGTCGCTCCGTCCGAGTAGCTCCAGTGCTTCCGATTTCACCCTTGAACCTGCCATCCCTGCGATCAGTAAGTAGCCCAGGGCTGGAGCGTCGACGCCGCAGTCGGCAAGTAGGTTGTTGGCGTACTCATCGACAGCCAGTGCGAACTGGTAGGCCGTGACGCCTTGCGGGGGGTGCAAGTGGCGCTTGAACATCATGCTGCCACCTCTGGCCAGCTCTTCGGCTGCGTTGTACAGCCATTCCGTGCGGGCTAATTGCTGTGACATTTCGCTCACCGGAGGCGGCAGTTGTTCGTCGTGCTCAAGCTGAGCCTTGCGTAGTGCTGACATGGTCGCCTCCAAAGTGGCGGGTTGTTCACCTGTATTCGTCAACACTCATGCCTCCCGCTGGTTGCCGATGGGCGCGGGGGAGGAGTGCTGACGTAATAGAGGTGGGGAAGGGTGCCCAGGCCCGCTACTGGCGACGGCCTGGGTTTGTTGCGTCAGCGGTGTGGCCCGTTGCCCGCTGCTGATTGCAGGGCTTGCCGGTCGTCTTCGTTGGTTGGCGGTGAGCTTCCTCCCCGGGCGTCAATCAGCATCTGTTCGCCTTGGATCACAGGTCCCTACAACATGCACGCTGCAGCTCGTTTGCCCGGTTAGGTGGGCAGGGTGCATGAGGTCCGGCGTTCCCAGCCGAGGCTATCGGGATCGCTAATTCAAATCTTTTGGAGCTGGCCGTAACCCGCTACTGGCGTCGGTCACCGGCTTGAATCAAATGTTCTTCCAGCCGCGGGCCTTTCGGCTTGTTCTCCCGCTGGATAACTGTTCTTGGCGCTTTACGCTGCACGCCCGGGTCAGTTGCCAACCCTCTGAACCGTTTAGGCCGGTTCATCGCTGCCTTTGAATCTGGGCCGGTGGTGATCCGGCAGGGTGAAGCGATGGAGCTAAAGAGCGGCGGGCGGTGAGGCCCTGGCGAGTCCCTGTTGGGTGACTCGACGGAGTGAACAATACCGCCGGTATTCTATGAGGTCAATACCGCCGGTCATGTATTTTTCAAAACACACAAAAAAGCCTACTCAGTGGCGACCAGGCAGGGTTTTGATGCCCTGTTACAATCGACTGATTAAGTGGAGGGGGATGAGCAATGAATCGAATTGCGGTAGCAGGATTGTTGTTATTTCTTGGCGCGCCTTGCGCAGCGCTCGCTTACACGCAACAGGACGCCAACGAGGACGCTGTCTTCATTTGGGCTTCAGGCTGTACAGACTTCAAAGCAGGCATGAACGCTGGCGATTTCAGTGGATGGCTGAAAGTTGGGGATGCCGCCAAGACATTTTTAGGGATAAAGAGAATCGCTTCTCAACGGCTCTATATGGACGGATGGGAAGTGGCGAGAGGGCTGCGCGGCGTCATTGACTGCCAGGAGCTGGCGAAGATACGCGCCGCTGACTACGTGTCAGGGGTGGACATACGAAGGGCTGAGTAGGCCAGAAATAAAAAGCCCGGCGCTGGGCCGGGCTTATTTTTAGTAGAACGATGATTGCTAGGAGCTTGAGGTGTCCCAGTCAAACCACTGGGCGGTTGCGCGCTTAACCCATCCAAGCTGGCTGACACTTTTATCCGCCTCCTCTTTGGGGTACATGGCCCGAATAACATCGTTTCTGGCCAGGATCTCGAGAGCAGGAAGTGTTGGCGGCTCATCGGCTTCAATTCGTCGAATACGGCTTTTGTATGCTCTAATTTTTCCTGCCTGAGATGAAGGCTCATCCAAAAACATCTCGGACTCAATGTCCAGGTAGCGCTTCCGCAAGTCGTTATGTAGCCACGCTCGCTGACCAGTGCCGACAACCAAATCAATGGCTGAGGCGGCTGTTACCATAAGCGCTGCAGCCCCTGTCACGTATGGGCTGGCTCCGGCAAGTAGAGAAGTTACTGCTGCAGAGCCAAAGATAATGCCGATAAATGCAGTGAACCGACCCCACCGAAGGAAAAAAGCACCTCTCCGCATATGGTATCGGATGTTGCGCTGCACGTAGAAATTGAGCTCGTGAAGCTCAACCCTAAGATTGTCGGCATCTTCCATCTTCAGCTTCCTCTGGGCGGGCGCGGAACAGGACGACTCTCCGATATGGTGTTCGGGCGGCTGCCATCACCACTTTTGCTTCTATCATCATTTGTGTGAACAGGCCTGCTGGGTCTTGGATCAGGCTTTGGTACCGTTGGATTTCTTGGCTTATCGCTCATGCCACTATAGCTCCTTTGTGTTGTTTTATTTGCATGCAAGCGTCCGAGAAATTATTCAAGCACTCACAGCATCCCGCCGCGCCAAACCACGCGACCGATGATGCGAACCTCGTTAATCTCCCCATCACGCAGCGTCTCGTCGCCATAGCGCGCTTTGTCCGGGTTGTCGCTGCGAATGATCCAGCCGTCGAAGTCGGACTTCACCAGGCGCTTCACAATCGTGCCTTTCGACTCGCTCTGCATGGCGAATATCTGACCGTCCTTCGGCTCGATCTTCGATTCATCTACCAGCAGCACGTCGCCGTCGTTGATGGTCGGTTCCATGCTGTGGCCATTGGCGTAAATGACGTCGAGGTGCTTCTGGTTGAGGTTGTTTGCGCGGAGCCAAGCCGACTTGAAGGCCATCACGCCGCGGATCTCAACGTGCGGGTTGTCGTCGCCGTCGCCAGTTGAGCCTCGCGCTGTAAGTTGGAGGACGCCGGTGTAGCCAGGCTCATCCTGTAAATCAAAGCTGCGCGGAGGAGTGCGGTCGTCTATCGCCCGCTGAAGATCTCTGCCAGGAAGCGATTGAGACATTTTTTCTATCTGCGCCGCGAGAGTGGGGCTTATCTCTGATACGGGAACGCCCAAAGCCCTCGCAAATACGACTGCCGCATTCACGCTCAGAGCGGTTCGGCCGTTCATGAAGTGGCTGACAGCGCCTTGCGTGACGCCATCACCCAGTTCGGCGGCGAGTTTTTCCTGGGTGAGCTTCAGCTCCCCGCGCTTGGCCTGGAACAGGGATTTCAGCCGGGCGCTGTCTTGCAGCTGCCATTCGGATAACGGAAGCCGTCGGGAGTCTTTTTTCATCTGCTGATGGTATTACCCACGGTATTTACTTAACCAATATCGCCGGTATTGACTACAAACAATACCGGCGGTCATACTTGTGGCGAAATCTACGTAGAGGACGCCGCAATGCGCCGAATCACACTCACCGAATTTGCCAAAGAACACGGCCATACCAAGGCCGCCCAGATGCTTGGTTGCACCCAGGGCGCGTTGAGTAAAGCGATCCGTGTTGGCCGCGATGTGTTCGTGACCCTCGAAGAGGACGGCAGCCTGTCGGCCCAAGAGCGGCGTCCGTTCCCATCTCAGAAATCAGCTGCATAACCCTTTCGAACAACCAAGGAGCCTCACCAATGGCATACGACGACACACGCCACCTGAAAGACCGGGAGATCAAGTCCCGCTATGACGATGAAACCTATGAGGCGTTAAAGGCCGTGGCCCGCCTGCACAAGCTGCAGCTGGCCGTGTTCGTTCGGATGTGCGTCGAGGAGAAGTTGGAAAGCATCGTTGAACCGAATGCTACCGGTAAACACATGCAGGCCTGAAGGCCCTGAAGGAGGCTTACGTGCCTGAAACCACGATCTGCCACGGGATCGATGGGCGCCTCTACGAAAAGCTTGAACGGTTGGCAGCAGCGGAGGGCATGACGCCCGACGAGTACGCCGCAAAGCTTGGAGCAGAACGCTTTTTCGAGAAGACCAGGCCAAGAGGAGCCGGAAAGATCCGGCATCTACCAACGACACGGCGTGACCCGCCGAAGGCCGTATTAGGGCCTGAAAAAGGAGGGGCTGATGAAGACCTCAACCCATGAACCTAAATCGCGAGCACAAAAAAGCCGGGGTGCGATCCCGGCTCTTTTTACAGCGCTTGCAAAAACTGTATCAACGTGGAGCTGATTATGCATACGTCTAACACTGATGTACAGGCCCTGAATAATCCCGCGCCACGTTTTTCTATATCTGAAAACGTGGCGCGGACAATTTCCATGACCAGTTCCGAAATTGCGGAACTGACTCGGAAGCTGCACAAAAACGTCATCCGTGACATTCGAGAGATGCTCGACGAGCTGAAAAAGGATGGCTCAGATGTGAGCCATATACGTAAAGACCTGGATTCACGTGGCTACACATCAAATCTTCACCTTGATCGCGAACTGACTGAGCTGCTGCTGACCGGTTACAGCGTTCCTTTGCGTCTCAAAGTGATTCGACGCCTGAATGAGCTTGAGGCTCAGAACAGGAAGTCGGTCGCACTCCCATCCTACGCTGAAGCCCTGCGTTTGTACGCCGACCAGATCGAGCAAACAGAGGTGCTGCGAGTCGAAAACCACCAACAAGCCGAGAAGATCGCCAGCCTTGAATCCATCTTCCAGGTTGGCATGACCCCTACGCAGTTCTGCAAGCGCCTGAATGGCGTGAACTGTCAGCAGGTCAACAACGCGCTGTTGGCCCGCAGGTGGATCTTCAACTCGGAGCGAGATGAGAAACGCTCGGTCAAGTTCCGGGTTGGCTCAATAGCCCGCGACAAGTACCTCACTGAGAAAGTTACCACCATCTCCAATGAGGGCATGGACACGTTCGCCAAGTACACGCCGATCCTTCTGAAGGAGGGCGCCAAGCGCCTGCATGACCTGTACATGGCACAGAAGCTACCTATGAAGAAAACGTGGGACGGCCAGTTCTGCCACTGCAAGGCGACCGAGGAGGACCTGGCATGAAGGCTCCTACCTACCAGCAACTGATCGAGCGAGCAGCCCTGACTGCGCTTGAGCTGTTCCAGGCGCAGACCACTAAAAAGGCCCTCAAGGCTGAATTGCGCTCGATGTACGACACCTTTTTTGCCGCCCGCGGGCGTCCAGAAGGGCGATTCCATGAGGACAATGAAGACTTCCTGCCCGTGATGTTCTTTACGGAAAGCCAGTTCCAGCGCCTGCAAGCCGCCAAAAAGGCCGAGTACAACGCCCAGCGCCGTCACCACACCGCGTTGCGCGCTCTTGACGCATACCGGCCTGCCAAGGCTGCGCGGGGTGCGGCATGAGCCGGGTAACGATCGTTCTCGATAGCCCCACAGAGCCAATCCACTTGGGCATGACGCTAGCTGGCGGTCGCCTAACAAGCGCATGCCTGGGCGATCAGTCAGAGCTTCTCGAAACTACCAAAAAGCTCCAGCGCGCGCTGTTCTATTACAACCAGATGCCAGAAGCCGAACGCCTCTCAATTGAGCGCGAAGCCGCACGGATTATTGCCAAATTGGAGGCCGCGTGATGGCCAGGATTCGCACTGTAAAACCTGAGTTCTGGTCTAGCGAGCAGGTCATGTCCTGTTCGCCGCTGGCACGACTTCTATTCATCGGCATCTGGAACTTCTGTGATGACGGCGGTAATCACCCTATGTCGCCACGGACCATTAAGGCCCTCGTGTTCCCGGGTGACGACATTACGGCTGAATCCGTTGATCGCCTGCTGGGTGAACTGAGCGCTTCTAACCTGATCGCTCTGTACTCGGTAGACGGTAAAACCTACCTGCATGTGCGCGGTTGGAGTCACCAGAAAATCGACAAACGCACCTTCAAATATCCTGCTTTTGTCGCTTCACCTGACGAGAGTTCGGAGAGTAGTCGTCGAGTTCTCGACGAGCAGTCGTCGAATGGTAGTCGAGACCTCCCCCCCGGAAGGGAAGGGGAAGGGAAGGGAATGGATCAACACCACTCTCACAACGCGGGCGAAGAAGTTCCGGGCTCAAGCTTCGAAGGCTTCGGTGATCTTGAAGACCTCTCCCTGGAAGAGGGTGAGCCTCCTGTTGACCCAAAGGCCCCTGTCGAGATGACCCTGGATTGGATGCCTGACGCCAATCTGCTGAAGACCTACTGCGTCCACTTCGGCGTCTCGACTGACCTATTCACCAGGGACGCCGTAGCCCCGTTCACTGCTCACCACGAAACAACCGGCCTACTGCAAACCCAATCCAAATGGGTGTCGCTGCTGGTGAAGTGGGTCAAGGATGACAAGAACCGGGCCAGTAACGTTCGCCAGTTCCCGGCGCGCCGTCCGAGCAGTGAGCCCGACTTCGACAGCAACGCCTGGGCCGAAGGGCTTGTGGTGAGCCCATGAAGCCAGTCAACCAATTGATGGCGACCATGGGAAACCTGCCGCCTGCCAATCACACCCAGCCGCTCCACGTCACGCCACAGACCGCAGAAGTGGTGAACGACCTTTTCCGCCGCCTGCGCGGGATCTTCCCGGCATGGCGTCAGGCCTGGCCGTCCACTGAAGCACTGGACGCTGCCAAGGCCGAATGGATCAAGGAATTCGCCGACGAGGGCATCCGCACCCTGGAGCAGATCGAGTTCGGTATCCAGAAGTGCCGCAAGCTCAAGAAACCTTTCGCGCCGAGCGTGGGTGAGTTTATCGCCATGTGCACACCAGGCCCTGAAGACTTCGGCATGCCTTCCGTTGCGGACGCCTGGATCGAGGCGCTGATGACCACGTACAGCCATGAAGCGGTGAAGCTGGCCGCCGAGGCTACCGGTCTTTTCGATCTGCGCGGCGCGCGCCAGGAGGACAAGGGGCTGCGCGCCAGGTTTGACCGCAACTACGAAATCATCCTCCGCCGCGCCCAGGCCATGCAGCCGCTCGACGGCCGGATCGCCACCGGGATCGGCCACGACAGCCAGAAGACCGAATTCGAACTCGCCAACGAGCTGGCCGACCAGCAAACCCAGGCGCGGATCCTCCAGCAAGGCATCCCGGCAGACGGCAAGTCAGCCCGCGAGCTACTGCTGGCCAAGTTCGGCAAGAACAAGAACCAGGAGCAGCGGATATGAAGCGCGCAAACCCAGCCCAGCTACGCCAATCCATTGAGATGGCCAACACCATGGTCAAGCACGGAATCCGATTCGTGTGCATGCCGGTGGTGGATGAGGCCGACCTGGTCAATCTCGCCAGCCAGGCCACTGAGCGCTTTGAGCGCCTGGCATTGATCGCAGAAGCAGCGGAGCAACGGACATGACCCTACGCCGAGAAGACTTTGAAAAGGCCTACGCCGAAGCTCACAGCATGACCGCTGATGACTTCACTCAGTACCGAATGGGTGATTCCTACCGCCTCCCGATGATCGCCAAGTGCTGGCGGTTCTGGCAGATGGCCCGGGTGCTGGATATGAATCTACAGCCGGATGTCCTGGTCGCCTACGCCGACGGCTGCATGGTTTGCGGCCAGTGGGGTGGTCACTTCGGCCTGCCATGCCCGAAAACACGAGCCACGGCGGAAGCCGGCACTTGCCAAGGAGATCGGCCATGACCGACTACACCGAACTGAAGCGGCTGGCCGAGGCTGCTTTCTTGCCGTGGAAGGTGAGGCCATGACCGATAAGATCAGCGTCAACTGCCGCTCCATGCTTACCGAGGCTATCACCCGAATGTCCAAGATGTTCGAGGACAAGCACTTTGTGGTGGTGAGCCTTCGCCCAGGCAACGACCGCACCCTGGACCAGAACCGGCTGTGGTTCGCCATGTACAAGCGCATTGCCGAGATGACCCAGATCGGTGACGCGGCCGAGGCCCGCAAGTACTGCAAGCTGCACATCGGCGTGCAGATCCTGCTGAACGAGGACGCCGGGTTCCAGGCCGAGTGGTACCGGGTGATGCGACATCTACCCTACGAAACGAAGCTGGACATGATGGGCGAGTGCCACCTGTTCGGGCCGGACGGCTTCCCGGTGACCAGCCTGTTCAATCGTGCCCAGGGCATCGCCTACACCGACCGCATCGCCTCGCGCTTTGAGCCGCAGGGCGTGTACTTCTCTGACCTGCTTAGCCAGGAGGCCGCATGAGCAAAATTCTAATCCTTGGGGCCGGATCACTCGGCATTGCTGTGGCGCTTCGGGCTCTCGATGGAGCGGTCATGCCTGGGGCTGGGCCTTCTCGCCAATTCGCTGTCTACCCGAACGAATTTGAGCTTGGTGCACATGGCGCTCTAGATATTCCAGCAGAAGACCCATTCAGCGGCGGAGGTCGAAGCAAGGGCGAGAAAAAAAGAGCGGCCAGAGAGCGGCGTGTACGGGGAGGCTACTGATGCTCGCCACCAAGCAACCCAAACCCAAGATCTGCAAGAACCCAGCATGCAGGGGCTCATTCGTCCCGCAGCGCATGGGTCAGGCGGTGTGCAGTCCGGCGTGCGCAATGATCGACGCACCCAGGCATGAGCCAAAGGCCCGCAAGGCGCTGGCCGAGATCGAGCGCAAGGACATCAAGGTCCGCAAGGAGAAGCTGAAGAGCCGCGGCGAACACATGCGCGAGGCTCAGCAGGCGTTCAACGAATACATCCGCACTCGGGACCAGGCCGCCGGCCACATGTGCATATCCAGCGGCAAGCCATTGGACTGGAGCGGCAACGCTGTGGATGCAGGTCATTACCGCAGCGTCGGCTCGGCACCGCACCTGCGCTTCGATGAGCGCAACTGCCATGCCCAGAGCAAGCAGGACAACCGGTTTCTGTCCGGCAATGCCGTGGACTACCGGATCGGCTTGATCGCGCGCATCGGCCAGGATGCGGTCGACGCCCTGGAGTCCGACCAGAGCGTGCGCAAGTACACCGTGGAAGAGATCAAGGCCATCAAGGCGACGTACCGGGCAAAGACCAGAGAACTCAAGAAGGGGCAGGCAGCATGAAACTGATCAACGCAAGGCAGGTATGGACTGAGGCTCAGCACGAATCGAACGCGTCGATCAGCGCTGCGGCCATCGACAAAGCGCAATCGGCACCGATCAAGAAGGGCCAGCGCATGCGCCGCGCCGAGGCTGTGTTTGCTGCGTTGGGGGAGGACAAGGAAGAACGCATTCAGGTTGTGCGCCAGAAGATCAGCATCAGCGAGACGCGCGGGGCGCCTCTTGGCCGGTCCACCGCCCGCGCCGCGCACCTGGCCACCATCGGCAAAGTACTGCGCGCCATCGACACCTTGCCCTTCCAGGTGCAGCAGTTCGGTCACTACCTGTACCACCCGGCAATGAACATGCGGCACCTGCTGAACGCGGTGCTGCTGATCACCGCCAAGGCCGCATTGCCTGACCTGACTTCGGCCAAGCGAGTGAAGGCGCAGTACCTGGTTACCCTGGCGCTGCAATCGTACAAGGGGGAGGTGGCTGGATCGGCAGAGTGGGGGCCGGCCCGTGTATCCGCAGAGATGATGGCGTTCTTCGGCGCCACAGTGGACCAGAACAACTGGAACCGCGATTGGAGAGAGCTGTGGATTGCACTGAGAAAAGTAATCGAGGAAGTGGATATACAGGCACAACAGCCACTATGGCAGGTGATTCACTCGGAAAATGACAAAGAGGCGGCATAAAGCTATTGACATGAATGAACATTAAAGGTACTTTTCCCATAGTGCACAAGTAACGCGAAACGCACACGAAACCCTGAACCCGGCCACCGCGCCGGGTTTTTTATTGCCCAAAGAAACCCACCGAAAGGAATGCCGAATGATGAAGCGAATGTCCGCTTACCTGGGCTTGGCGCTCGCCGCCTGCCTGTCCTGTTTCTCCCTGTCGGCATTCGCCGAGCCTGCTGCCTACGCTTATCGCTCAGTGGTGATGCTGGCCGAACTTCCAAACGTCGGCGTAAAGCGCCTGGAACTGACCCTCGCCATGTGGCGAACGGGTGGCCAGTCCACTGATGAAAGTTTGGCCTCGAACCTGCGCGCATCCAGCAACCACTTCGTGATGGCCTCGGCCAAGCCTGCCCCTGATGGCGTCGGCCTGACCCCCTGCTGAATACGCCTGGAAGCAATAGAAAAAGCTCGGACATATGCGCCGGGCTTTTTGTACCTCCGAGGAAAGCCGCTACCAAGTGGAAGCTTTCCCAGATGTACCCAGTTTCACCTTTAGCCAGGACAGCCCTCGGGAAGGCCTGGACGTCGATAGCCGGATAGTGCGACGTACGGAATCAACACCGGCAGCCCGTGCACTCTGACCTCACATGCTTGTGGAGTGGCGCGAGACAGGAAAGGCGAGATCGATGCATTGGGGCGTCGACGCTGGGATGGTCTTTGGCTGACTGCGGGAAAGACCGCGCACCTATTCAGGGCCTCGACATTGATCGGGGCCTATCGTTTTCGGCCCCACCACACCCATTGCTATGGCTGGGAGTGCTGCTGGGGCTGATTCAAATCGCCGCTGCTCCCCAGCGTTTGGCCGCTCACACCGGCCTTTTTTATTTTACGGAGAGACCAATGGCAGAACCAACGAGCACTGCCGCCGGCGTATTGCTGGTGAAATACGGCGTGGTCATGGCTGCTTTTATCGGTTCGATTCTGTCCCTTGGTTTTCTGAAAGACCTAACCCGGGGCCAGGCGGCAACCGCTGTAGCTACTGGCTTCGGATTTTCGGTTTACCTGACGCAACCAGTGACGTTATGGCTTGCCCCCAAGCTCGCACTTGCTGTGAATGATGATCTGCTGTGTGGCGTGGCATTCGTGCTCGGCCTGACCGCAATGAACATCATCCCGGCCATGAAGGCGGCGATGGGTGCATTCGTAACGACGCGAGGTGCCTGACATGAACAGCATTCTTGTATCTGCACTGGGTCTGGTTGATGCCGCCCTGTGCATCGTCGTTGCCCTTGCTGCGTGTGACTTCCTTCGCCGGGTTCGCCCGATAGACCAGCCTCTGTTGAGTGTTGCGTTCTACCTGGTCGCCATTGGCGCCTTCGGATCGTTCGTCACCTCAATGCAGGGTTACTGGGTAAGCCCGTTCGGCGCAATGCTTCACGCTGGGATGGTGGCTTATGCCTGGGCTCGTCGTGGGCATGTGTGTGAGCTGAAGCAATAACCCGCGCCACGTTTTCGAATGCGCCAAATCGTGGCGCGACAAAGGAATCACATGACCGACAAGCAACCAACCGACTGGGAGCGCATCGAGCAGCTCTACCGGGCTGGCGTGCTTTCTGTGCGTGAGATCGCCGCTACGTGTGGCGTATCTCACACTGCAATCAACAAGCGCGCCAAGACCGGTGGGTGGGATCGCAACCTCAAGACGAAGATCCAGGCCAAGGCCGATGCGCTGGTTTCCAAAGCTGAGGTTTCCACAAAGGTTTCCACGGAAACACTGGCAACCGAGCGTGGAATCGTTGAAGCGAACGCTCAAGTCATTGCCGACATCCGCATGGCTCACCGTACGGATATTGGCCGTGGTCGCCGGCTCGCCAACAAGCTGCTGGATGAGCTTGAAGCGCTGACAGATGAGCAGGGCACCATCAAGGAGTTGATCGCTCAGCTGAAGGACGCTGACCATGACGACGGCGATGCAATGGCTGATGTTCTGGCGCTGGCCAACAAGATGGGCGCGCTACCGTCCCGAACCAAGACCATGAAGGAGCTCGGCGAGACGCTGAAGAACCTGATCACCCTTGAGCGTCAGGCATATGACTTGAGCAACGACGGTGGCGGGCCAGCTGACCCCCAAGCCTCTGCAACCAGCGACGACCCAATCGAGGCCGCACGCATCTACCAGAAGCTCATGTCAGGCGGTTGAAATGCCCATCCCGTTTCAGTTCGACTTCAAGAACCCGGACTATGTGCAGGTTTTCGAATGGCGGACTGAGCGGCTGGCACGTATTCGCCGCGATCCGACGGTTCTGCCTGCGCTGCGTGCGTTCTACCGCGACAACCCGGCCCAGTTCATCATCGACTGGGGCATGACTGCTGATCCGCGCAACGTTGAGCGCGGCCTTCCATCGTCCATCCCGTTTCTACTGTTCCCCAAACAGGAAGAGTGGGTGCAATGGTTCATGGAGCGCTGGCGCAACCAAGAGCCCGGCATCACCGAGAAGACCCGCGACATGGGTATGTCCTGGCTGACCATCGGCCTGGCCTCAACGGTGTGCATGTTCAATCCCGGCTTTGTGGTGGGCTTCGGCTCACGCAAAGAGGAATACGTCGACAAGATCGGTTCGCCCAAGTCGCTGTTCGACAAGGCGCGGACCTTCATGCGACTGCTACCGAAGGACTTCCGTGGCACTTGGGATGACCGCAAGCACGCGCCGCACATGCGCATCCTTTTCCCTGATACCGGCTCGGTGATCACTGGCGAGTCTGGTGACGGCATTGGCCGGGGCGACCGGACAAGCTTTTACATCGTCGACGAGTCAGCGTTCCTTGAGCGCCCACAACTCGTTGATGCATCCCTGTCGGCCACCACCAACTGCCGGCAGGACATCAGTACACCAAACGGCATGGGCAACTCATTCGCCCAGCGCCGGCACAGCGGCAAGATCAAGGTGTTCACGTTCCACTGGCGGGATGACCCGCGCAAGGATGACGCTTGGTACGCCAAGCAGGTCGATGAGCTCGACCCTGTGACCGTTGCTCAAGAGATCGATATCAACTACTCGGCTTCGGTTGAGGGCGTGTTGATTCCATCGGCGTGGGTGCAGGCGGCTATCGACGCGCACAAGAAACTGGGCATTACACCTACAGGCGCTCGTTACGGCGCGCTTGACGTTGCCGACGAAGGCCGAGACCTGAATGCCTTTGCTGGACGCCACGGGATACTGCTCGATTACTTGCAGCCCTGGTCTGGCAAAGGTGGCGACATCTTCCAAACAGTGCAGCGTGCTATTCGCATCTGCGAAGAGAACGATTACAGGCGCTTCAACTACGACGCCGACGGCCTTGGTGCTGGTGTTCGTGGCGATGCCAGGGTTATCAACGAGCAGCGCAAGTTGGCCGGCCAGCGAGTGATTAACGCCGAGCCATTCCGTGGTTCTGGAGAGGTGTTCAAGCCTGACGGCGAGATGGTCGCCAAGCGCAAGAACAAAGACTTCTTTATGAATCTCAAGGCGCAATCGTGGTGGGCCCTGCGTATCCGGTTCCAGAACACCTACCGCGCCGTCGTGCTCGGGATGGAGTTCAAGCCGGACGAGATCATCTCAATCGACAGCACGCTCGAGCACCGGGCCGCGCTGGTCACTGAGCTTTCTCAGCCAACCTATCACATCAACGTGGCGGGCAAGGTCGTGGTGGACAAGGCGCCAGATGGCACCAAGTCGCCCAATCTGGCCGACGGCGTGATGATTTCCTACTCGCCAGCCATGCGAGCGCCTATCCGCGACCTCCTATGACCCATTGGTGAATACATGAGCAAGAAGGGCTTAGTGCCAGCAAACAAAAAGCTGGGCAAGGCCCTCAGTCGGGCCTTGGTGGAATACAACGCCGGCACGAAGAACACCGCTGATGGATTGGTGAACGTCGTGTCGGGCTTGGGTACTCAAAAGGCCAAGCGCTCGCACAACCAGTTCCAGTACGGCTTCCTGAACGACTTCCAGCAGCTGGACGCGGCATATCAAACCAGCTGGCTTGCACGTGCGATCGTGGACTATCCAGCCGAGGACATGACCCGCGAGTGGCGCACCCTCAAGTGCGACGACGCGGACGTTATCCGGGCCGAGGAAGACCGCCTACAGCTGCCAGCCATGGTGAGCGAGGCCACAAGCTGGGCTCGCCTGTACGGTGGCGCCGGTATCCTCATGCTGACCAACCAGGACCTGACCAAGCCGCTCAAGCCGGAGAAGATCAAGAAGGGCGACCTGTACCGCCTGCTGGTGATCGATCGATTCGACATGACGGCGATGGACCTGAACCAGACCAACATCCTGGCCGCGAACTACTTGCAGCCGGAGTTCTACACCATCTCGGCCGGTGCGCAGCAGATCCACTGGACGCACTTCGCCCGGTTCGCCGGGGCCAAGCTGCCACGCCGCCAGCGTGCACAGACGCAGGGCTGGGGTGACTCAGAGTTGCGCAAGTGCCTCGATGACGTGATGGACATCGTCGCCAGCAAGGACGGCATCGCCGAGCTGATGCAGGAAGCGAACGTCGACATCATCAAGCGCGAAGGCCTCTCGGATGAGCTGGCCAGCGATCAGGACGACGCCATCACGGCGCGTTACGCGCTGTTCAGCATGATGAAGTCGTCGATCAATCTGGCGCTGCTGGATGGTGAAGAGACCTATGAACGCAAGACTCTGGACCTTTCCGGGGTTGCGCCGGTGCTTGACCTGCTTATGACGTGGATCGCTGGTGCTGCTGGCATTCCGTCAACGCGCTTGTTTGGTGAGTCTGCCAAGGGGCTGGGAAACGATGGTAAGGGCGACGACACCAACTACCACAACCATCTCTCATCGAAGCGCCTGACCCAGATCGACCCAGGACTGCGCCAACTCGATGAGGTGATGGTGCGCTCGGCCACCGGCCAATGGATCGACGATTTCAATTACGTCTGGAACCCGTTCAAGCAGCCTGACCTGGTGCAGATCGCCCAGGCCAATAAGGCCAATGCCGAGACGGACATCGCCTACAAGGATGCAGGTGTGATCACCACCAGCCAGATCCAGCGCAAGTTGCAGGCCCAAGAGCTTTACCAGTTCGACGACGAGAAAATCGAAGCGCTGGAGGCTGATGAGGACCTGACGATGTTCAACGATCCGCCGGACGACGGCAAAGACAACGACCGAGGTGAGTGATATGTCGCTTTATGTTCAGAGCCCGCTTGGAACGCTTGTGAGTCAGGAAGAATCAGTTGCACTCCGTAATTTAGCCGCTATGGCTTGCGAGCTGGATGGGCATGGCACCGACCAGTCCATGAATGTTGCCAAAAAATTCTTCTTATTGCTGAGCAAGACCGCAGACGACCTGATCACCGCCCACACCAAGATTTCTGGTGGTTGCGCAGCCTGCGGGCAGACTGATGCCGGGCAGACTGGTGAGTATCCATGCAAGGCATGCGGGCTCCCGATGGAGCACGATAAGAAGGCGTAACCCATGAACATGATCGGCATCCAGTACAACGCCAAGCTGCAGCGACTGGTGAAGCAGGTCAAGGAGTCGATCAGCAAGGAGATCATGCCGCTGGTTCGCCAGTTGGCGCCGGAGTACACGCAGGACGCGGTGGCCACGACTGACGCTTGGTCTGACCTGATCCTCAACGCCATTGCCACTCTGGTAAGCCGCTGGAGCTCACCGGCGGTTCAGTCGGCAGGCGCCCGCATCGCCGGTGAGTTCGTTCAGTCGTCGCTCAAGAAGTCCGAGCGCGACCTGAAGAAGTCGGCCGGCATCGACGTGTTCAGCGGCTCCAAGACGATGCAGGACTACCTGCACGCGTCGGCCCAACAAAACGCCCAACTCATCAAGTCCATCCCCGCCAAGCACCTGGAAGAGGTGCAGACGCTGGTGATGGCCAACATGCGCTCCGGCATGCGGCCCAGCTACATCGAGAAGGCGTTGCAGGAACAGTTCGGCGTGACCCAGCGCCGCGCCAAGATGATCTCCCGCGACCAGACATCGAAGATTCAGGGTGAGCTGAATAGGAAGCAGCAACAAAATGCTGGGTTCTCTTATTTTCGATGGCTTACCAGTAATGATCAGCGAGTTCGTCACGATCATGAGGTTTTCGAGAATCGCATCACCAAGTACGGGAAAGGGGTTTATGCATGGTCAGACCTACCTCTCGAGAAGGGTGTTCCAGTTAGTCCTGGCTCGCCTATCAATTGCCGATGTACAGCAATTCCGGTTAGCGAAAGGGAAGTGAAATCCAATCAGGAAAAGGGCATTACAAACCCATCGGTGAGCAAGTAATGAGCCTGATCAGTATTGGCGAGGCAAGAGCGGCTGGCGCGACCACTTATTTCACCGGCAAGCCTTGCAAGCACGGGCACGTTTCCATGCGGGTGACTGCTAACGGAACCTGCATCGAATGCGCAAAGGTCGCATCGAAAAAGATTTACGAAAAAGGCGCCGAAGCCAAGAAGCAAAAGCAGAAGGCGTACTACTCCGGCAACAGGGAGAAGCGCCTTGCGTATGCATGCGCATATCGAGAGGCGAACAAGGATAAGGCCAATCAGCGGCACGGAATTAGATATGCCTCCGATCCTGAATACAGGATGTATTTCAAGGTTAGACGCATTCTCCGTCGGGTCTCAGAGTTCGCCGGACGCAAGCAGGCCTACCGGTCTTCGGTGCTCGGGTACTGCTCGCAGGATCTGGCTTCGCATATTGAGTCTAAATTCTTGGAAGGGATGAATTGGGGCAATGCCGGCGACTGGCATGTCGATCACATAAAGCCAATTGCTTCCTTTTTCAAGGAGGGCATTACCGACCCGGCCGTTATCAACGCCCTTAGCAATCTCCAGCCGCTTTGGGCTGAAGACAACCTCAGGAAAGGCTCAAGGTATTCGGTTTCAGCCGCATAAACCAAGACGCAGGCCGCACAGCGCCTGGCGTCTACCGCTAATTCATCCAATCCGCGAGGCCGCAACATGAAGTGCACGGTTTTCGACCGGGCTGGGCATCGCATCACCCAGCGAGAGTACACAGACGAAGGGTTCCTCAGGGTTCCGGGCCGGGTGGCCCGCACTGGCATTCAGGAGTATCTGGCCCGAGAGCTTGGGCTCGACGGTGATCCAAACCGCATTGTCCGCGTGTACCGGCCAGAGGAAGAGGTGTTCAACGACGCATCGCTGAACACATACGACGCTTCAGACATCACAAGCCCCCATCCACCCCTACTGGTCACCGCCCTGACTTACAAGGGCGTGGCAGTTGGCGTTGTGCGAGGTCCTGGTCGCCGAGATGGAGACTTTGTGGTCTGCGACCTGATCGTCAAAGACCAGAAGACCATCGACGAAATCATTGGCGGCAAGTGCGAACTGTCCGCTGGCTACACCGCTGTCTACGACGAAACCCCAGGGGTTACCGAGGACGGCGAGGCATACGACTACATCCAGCGCGACATCAAGATCAATCACGTCGCGATCGTAGAAAGAGCAAGGGCGGGCGCAAATGCCCGCGTTTTCGACCACAACCCAGGAGGCAACACAATGCCTGTACTTATCACCACCGATAGCGGGCGCAGCGTTGATGTTGCTGATCCTGCGAACGCCCAAGTGGTCGCCGACTCGTTCGACCGATTGCTGAAGCGTGCCACCGATGCGGAAACCAAGGCTGACAAGGCTCAGGCGACCGCTGACAAGGCTGCCGAAGATCTGGTCGAGGCCCGCAAGGCTTCCGGCGATGTCGCAATCGGCGAGCGTGTCAAAGCCATCAGCGAAACCCAGGCACTGGCCCGCAAGGTTGCCGGCGACGGCTTCACCTGTGACAGCCTGGACGTGACCGAGATCAAGCGCGCCGCCCTGGCCGTCAAGCGCCCGAAAATGGCGTGGGGCGACCAGTCTGCCGTTTATGTCGCGTGCGCATTCGACGCCGAGGCTGAGAAAGAGCCTGACGAAGACGACGAAAAGGACAAGGACGGCAACAAGAAGGTCAAGGCGCCGACCGGTGACACCGCCGCGCTCTTCGCTCAGTTCGTCCAGATCGCCAAAGACGGCGCGGCCACCACCGCTACCGTCGACGCCAAGCCAACCCCGTACCAGGCGCACAAACAAAGCCTGTCCAACGGCCACAAAGCCAAACAAGGAGCCTAACCATGCCAGTTATCGGTGGTAACGCAATCAACCACGGTGTCGCCTACGCGGGCATGGTCGCCGACGGCGAAGTGTCGAACGGCGTGTCCAAGCTCAACAAGGGCACTGTCAACATCGCCTACGGCCTCGGTGTCGTGAGTGACGGTGATGACGGCGCCAAGCTGCCTGTCGCCGCATCGACCGCGCTCCAGTTCGTCGGCGTTGTTCGCCGCGAACTGAACCGTGCCTACACCTCGACCGACGTGTTCGGCGCTGTCGCCAAGCGCGACATGACCGTCGAGACCATGGCGCCTATCTGGGTCACCGCCCGCGTGGCAGTCGCCAAAGACGATCCGGTCTACCTGGTCGTCGGCGACGGCACTGGCGCCAGCCAAGGCCAGTTCTCGAACGTGATCGGCGCCGCCGCAACCCTGGCAGTCCTGATCCCGAACGCCAAATGGGTCAGCTCCGCCGGCTCCGGCGCACTGGCTAAAATCTCTCTCAAGGTCGGGGGCTAATCGACATGACCCAGCTTAAAAAAATCGTCGTAGCCATCGATGCCGCAATCGCGCATCAGATCGGCCGCGATGCGTACGAAGTGGCCTTCAATGACGGTCTGCCGACCCTCGACGACGGCCTGGCGTTCTACATCAGCCAATTGGCGAACCTGGAATCTCGTATCTACGAGGCCAAGTACGCCGCGATCAACTACATGGAGCTGATCCCGGTCGACACTTCTCTGCCTGAATGGGTAGATCAGTGGGACTACATCAGCTACGACGGCGTGACTATCGGCAAGTTCATCGGCGCCAGCGCTGACGATCTGCCTGATGTGACCATCAACGCGAACAAGTCGAGCGTGCCAATCGGCTACGCCGGCAACAAGTACAGCTACAGCCTGGACGAGCTGCGCAAATCGCAACAGTTGCGCATCCCACTGGACACCACCAAGGCGCGACTGGCCTTCCGTGGCGCCCAGGAGCACACCCAGCGCGTGGCTTACTTCGGTGACGCTTCTCGCAACATGACTGGCCTGTTCAACAACCCGAACCTGGCGCTGTCGAACTCCACGCTGAACTGGTACGACCCGGCCACCACCGGTGACCAGATCGTTGCTGACATGAACAAAATCCTGGTTGACGGCTACATCAACTCGGCAACTGTTCACCTGTTCGACACTGTCATCCTGGGCGCTGCCCGCTTCGCGTTCATCTCGAACAAGCGGATGGGGACCATCACCGACAAGACGATGTTGGAATACTTCCGCACGAACAACCAGTTCACCGCGTTGACTGGTCGGCCGATCAACATCTTCAGCCGCCTGCAATTGTCCGCCGCCCAACTGGCCGCCGCCGGCGTTTCCAACGGCAACAAAGACCGCATCGTCGCTTATGAACTGAACGACGAGAACCTGGGCATGCAGGTGCCGATCCCGTGGCGCTCCCTGGCTCCGCAGTTCCACAACCTAACGGTTAGCGTGCCGTGTGAATACAAGCTGTCTGGCGTTGAGTTCCGCTACCCATTCAGCGGCGCGTATCGCGATCAATTCTGATTGATCTGTCTGCGCACGGTCGCCGTTGCTGATTGGTAGCGGCGACCACTGACCACACGCGAGGATTCGACATGTTTCTGAAGAATGAAGCAGCACGACTGATCACCATCAACCACCTGGTGGGCGAGAAAGAAACCAGCTACCCGATCCTGCCGGGCGAAAACCCAGCGGTCGAAGTGCCGGATGCGGTGGCGAAGATCGATTTCGTCAAAGCTCTGCTGAAGAACGGCGACCTGCGCCGCGTTGGCGCTGATGAGTTGGCCGGTGACGAAGAGGAAGAGGAAGAGGTCGACCTCGACGCATTGCGCGCTGAAGCGGCAGAACTCGGAATCGAAGTGAGCAATCGCTGGGCAGAAAAGCGCCTGCGCGAAGAAATCGCCAAGGCCCAGCCTGGCGCGTAACACCCGGGCGCCTGGCGCCCACTCATTCAAGGTGAACGCATGCAGATCACACCAGAAATTGTTGCGTCATTCCGGCTGGTCCAGCTCGCGTTCACCGACCTGACCAAGTGGCCTGAAGCCATTGTGCAGGAGGCTCTCTGCGAGGCTGACTGCGAAAGCGGCGGCAAGCGCTGGGGTGCGTATGAGGACGACTGCCACAACCTAAAGCGGCGCGGCATGTACTACTTCGCCGCGCACTGGCTGTCCGTCACGTACCCGACCGGCCTGGGCGCTACCGACCCGACGAACATCCCTTCGACCGCTCGCCTCAACGTGGCGGCCAAGTCGATTGGCGATGAGTCGGTCACATATCGGGTCGGAGCCATTCAGGAAACTGAAAACGATTGGCTCTCCCTCACCAACTATGGCGTTCAATTCCTTCGCTTGCGTCGTCGCGTGGGGATGGGCGCACTGGCGGTATAGATGATTGACTTAACGCTGATCGGCTTCCAGGAGTTGCAAGACGAGCTGTCAAAGGAGCTTGCCGCGCTGAGGTCAGACAAGGTGGTCACCGTCGGCATCCATGAAGAGGCTGGCGACGTTGAATCAGGTGATCTGACCATGGCCGGGCTTGGCGCAACCCATGAGTTCGGCGCCGAGATCAAGCATCCCGGAGGAACATCCTACGGCTACGCCAGCAAGGCCGCTGCCGATCGCGATGAGGTGCGATTCCTCAAGACCGGCAAGGGGTACATGGAGCTTGGCGTAACTCAGGCGCACACGGTAACCATCCCGGCAAGGCCATGGCTTGAGCCTGGAGTTGCGAGCGCAACACCCGAGGTGCTGCTGACCATTCAGGACGGAATGGAGGCTGGTAAGTCGATGGATCAGATCCTTGATGCAGTCGGCGTTGTGGCTGCCGCCGAAGTTCAGATCTACATGAGAGACCTGAAAACTCCACCAAACGCCGCGTCGACGATCCGCAAGAAAGGCAGCGCCAATCCGCTCATAGATGCCGGCGCGCTAGTCAAGTCGGTCACCTACAAGGTTTCAATCGGTCCCGCGTCGGAGGGCTTGGAATGAGCGGCACGCTAAGCATGGCCGGTCACGTTGACGATACCTTTGTCAGCGTTCCGGCATCGCGCACCGTCACCACTGGCGGTGAGTGGATTGAAGGCATATGGGTGCCAGGTGCGGCTGATACGAAGCCCTACACCGTCAATATCCAGCAGGCCAGCGACCGTGAAGTGGATTTCATCCGCCAGGGCGGCGAGCGGATCACCGACGTGCGCCGGATCTACATCAACGACGGCGAGATGCAGTTGATCGACCAGACCGGCACCTGGGAATTTCTCGGGCAGCAGTGGAAGGCTACCAAGTGCGACAACCGTTACTGGCGCGACTACTGCAAAGTCATCGTCATGCGCATTGACGACCAGTCAGGCGGCCCAGCATGACCAACGAAGAGTTGTTTAAGAAGCTGCGCCCGATTGTGATGCTGGCGACTGGCGTGCCTGAGTGCCTACTGGCCGATCAGGCGGGCCCCGGCAGCATGCCTTCACCGAAGGGTGCCTACGCGACGATCACGCCCCGGCAGTCCGTCGGCGAGCGCGGCCAGGCCAACATCGTGCGCCGCAACATACCCGGCGAACAGGTTGAGGTCGATGTGCGTGCACAGATCATGTGCTCGGCCAGCATCAACTTCTACCGAGGCGAGGCGCTGATGTACGCCGAGCGCCTAAAGCAGGCCAACAAGCGGCCTGACGTGAGCGTGATGCTCTTCAAGGCCAAGATCGGCTGGAACAGCACGGATGCCGTTAACAACCTAACTAGCCTTCAGTCGGCCAACTTCGAGCAGCGGGCGCAGATCACCATCCGCCTGATGTACGAAACCAGCAGTCTCCCAGCTGTAAACAACATCCTGAGCGTCGAAGTGGCGCTTCAGAACGAGAAAGCGCGGGTCATCGAGACCTTCACTGTTGAAGTAGACCCCTCATAATCATTGGAGCTCTCGCGATGAGTTATCCCGCAACGAATATCATCCGGATTAATGCCCGGATCAGCCCGGCAGGCCTGGGTAATGCAAACTTTGCCAGCGCCATGCTGTTCGCTCCGCAGCTTGAGCTGCCGGTTGGCTTTGCGCCGGACACGTACCGGTCGTATTTCAACCTAGTCGCGCTGTCTGAGGACTTCCCCGACACGACCGAAACCTACAAGGCGGCTCAGCGCTGGCTTGGCGGTACCCCAGCTACTCGCCTGATTCAGGTTTGGGGCGCTGCAACTGCCGACGCAACCCGCGCCGCGACGCTCAACAAAGCCCGCAACATGCTCTGGTGGTACTGGACCATGTGGACTGCTCCGGTTCTGGCGGTGAAAGCTGACGCTTTGGCGATCGCACAGTGGTGCGAAGACAACACCAGCATGTTCATCAACAACCAGACTGGCGCGTCCGTGATCGAAATTCGCGACCCGGCTGATGTTGATGATATCGCCACGCAGTTGACCTCGGCCGGATTCCGCCACGTCTACACCGCTGCGCACGCGACTGACCCGTATTCGGGATCGGCACTGGCCAAGCATTTCGCTGCAGTGAACTACAGCGCCGACAACTCGACCATTGATGGCGAGTACAAGAAGTCTCCCGGCGTCACAGCTGAATCGCTCAGCGGCACCGACTATACGACCAT
Organism: Pseudomonas sp. D47; assembly: GCF_045447305.1. Classification (NCBI taxonomy): domain Bacteria; kingdom Pseudomonadati; phylum Pseudomonadota; class Gammaproteobacteria; order Pseudomonadales; family Pseudomonadaceae; genus Pseudomonas; species Pseudomonas sp. D47. Next base: position 47,337 of record NZ_JBJGXU010000013.1, read on the forward strand.
GCAAAGCAAGGCCCGTAACGTCACGTTCTACACAGTCGTGGATAACCAAGGCTCGGTGGATAGCGGCCGCTGGATCAACACCAATACCCACAGCACCTATGGCGAGACCATTGATGATGTGGTCAACCTCGATGCCTGCATCAACTTCCTGACCACTTCGCTCTACAACGCCACCGCGAATCAACTGACAAAACTTGGTCAAGACCCAGTTGGTCAGGCCGTCCTGATCGGCGCCGCACGGGCAACCCTGCGCCAGTTCGTCGGCAACGGCTACCTTGGCCCGCGCAACTACATCGATCCAGATGACGGCCTTGAGAAGTACACCTTCGGTTTCGAGATCCTGACCAAGCCCGAGGACATCCTCGACCTGTCGGACGCTGATCGAAGCGCACACAAGGCCGCACCTTTGCGTATTCGACTGTTCCGCAAAGGCTCCATCCGCATTGTTGACGTTGACCTCGACGTTTATTGATAGGTGACCCATGAGTCTGAATAACTTTTCCAACGACCTGACCGTCGTCACCATCAATGGCCGGATTATCAGTGACTGGGGCGATACAGCAACCCCGTACACGGATGCGCCGATTGATGCTCGCAGCCAATTGCGCCGAGGGCAGGGCGGAAACGCCGTTCGCCTTGATCGTCAGAACCCAGGCCGCGAGGTGAACGTCTATCTCAACCCTGGCTCGCCTGACTCTGCCTACGTGCAGGGCCTGCTGAACTCGAACGCCAACGTCACGCTGACTTTCACCCAGATCGGCACGCTGGAGGCGGCGCTGGGTTCGGAAGGCGTGATCGTGAACGACGGCCAGCGCGGGCGGGCGGGTTCGACCATCACGGATAATCAATTTACTATGCAGTTTAATATATGGGAAGCTACAAAATAAAAAGTTATAATGCCCATGTAACTTAATGGGCATAGTTAATGAAAAAACTAACAACTGAGCAGTTTATTGAAAAGTCTCGCCTAGTCCACGGTGAAGCATATGACTACTCATCCTGTAAATATGTAAATAGCAGGACCCCGGTATCTATAGTCTGCAAGTTGCACGGGGAGTTTCTACAGATACCTAATGCTCACCTGGTCGGCAGTGGGTGCAATGCCTGCGGATATCTAAAGTGCTCAAAGAAGAGAAGGCAAGACAAAAAATTATTCGTTGAAAAAGCAGTATCTGTCCATGGGGATAGATATCTATACGAAGATGTCGTGTACGCAGGAGCTCACGGTAAGGTAAATATAAAATGCACCGATCACGGAGAGTTCGCGCAGGATGCGCGCTCTCATTTGAAGGGGTCGGGCTGTCCAAAGTGCGCAATATCGAGACACGTTAGGATTCCTGCAAAACCCCTAGAGCATTTTATTTATCGTGCAAAAAAAGCCCACGGCGAAAAATATGTATATAGCAAATCCATTTACATTGGCGGAAAGCGAAAGGTAGAAATAACATGCAAAACGCATGGATCTTTTTGGCAGTGCGCCGCCGACCATATGAAGGGTAGTGGGTGCCCAGGATGCAGGGAGGGTGGATTCAATACGCTACAGGTCGGATATCTATATGTTTTAAGATCTGCAGAATTCATAAAAATAGGAATAAGTAACAATGCCACGGAAAGAATGATCTCTCTTAAGAGGGATACGCCTTTCGGATTCGAATGTTTATACGTAGAAAAGGGCTGCGGAAAGCTAATAGCGGCCAGAGAAAAAAGCCTCCACAAGAAATTTACAAGGGCGAATGTTCTAGGGTTTCCCGGATATACCGAGTGGTTTGAAATAGTCAAGGACTTTATGGAGGTCATAGTAAATGAGTAGCGTGAAACCATTCACCATTGGCGGTGTGCAGTACAACGCCGCCATGGCCAGCGCCGTCGATCAAGACCGCCTGATGTCCCTGCTGTCTGCCGCCGTGCTGGAGCGATTCGCCACGGCGGCAGGCGCTGGCCTGGAGATTGACGATCAGGTGCTTTGCGCCATGTTCATGTCGATGCGCCAGGACGTGAAAGCCCAAGTGGCCCAGATGATCATGGCGCGCGTGCTGATCAATGGCACTGAGCGCCCCGTAACCGTCGCCGACTTCGGCGGCAAGATGGTGCAGTACAACCAGCTCCTGGCCGAGCTGCTGCGCTGGAACCTCTCCGATTTTTTCGACTGGCTGCCAAGCGGCGCAAAAAGCCCAGGGCAGCCGGGCGCGGAAAGCGCAGCGCAGTAAATTGGTTCCTGATGCGGCCCTGTGTGGGCATACAAGGAATTTGCCCGCCGCTTTGCACATGGGGCCAGCTTGAGGATGGAACCTACTCACTTGCCAGCGTAGAGCGCTTCAACCAGACCCTAGATGAGCTATGGGATCAATACGAGGCTGCGAAGAATGGCTAGCAAGGTACTGAAGTCGTTCCTGATCGGCATCGGTTGGGATACCAAGGGATTAGAGGCTGGCGACAAGAAGATCCAGGGCAGTCTGCAAGGCGTTAAGTCTAGCGCTCTTGGCATGTCTGCGGCTCTTATTGGGGCATTCGGAGTCGGTGCTGCGATCATTGTCAGCACGTCAAACAAAATTGACCAGTTAGCGTCTGCAACGCAGAACATGCGCACCCCGGTAAACACCGTCTACAACTTCGGAAACGCAGTTGAGCTTATGGGCGGCCAGGCATCGGAGGCTTACGACGCGCTCAAAAGGCTTGAAGAGTTCCAGAACAACTTCAGACTTAATGGGAACGACGGGGCGCTCGACCCTCTCGCGAAGGCCGGCATGGACGTTGGCGCACTAACCCGCACCGTAAAATACGGTGACGGAATGGATCTCTATAGAGAGCTGGAGAGGCAGTACAAGGAGAGAAAACCAGACGAGGGTCAGAGGGCTCAGGTTCAGTCCACTTTGGGCTTTTCGAATGGCACCGCAAGGTTTCTCAATAGGGGAGGGGCTGACGAAAAAATGGCGCAGGCTGCCAGCAACACCGGCTCCATTGACCAGATGACTGAAAGCGCGCGGAGGTTTGCTGAAAGCAACACGGCACTCGGCCAGAAATTCGAGGGCATGTCCAACGAGCTGTCCGAGAAGTTCATGCCCCGCCTGATCGGCGCTAGCGAGTGGATGGGGAAATTCCTCGACGAACACCGCGAAGAGATCAGCAAGGTTATTGGTTACGCCGCTGAAGAGCCCGCCTCGGCAGCTCTTGGTGCTAGCACGGGCGCAGTGATTGGCGGATCGATACTCTCCTTTCTTGGAATGAAGGGCCTCGGTACGGCTGCCAGCAAGACGGGGATGACGGGGCTTATTGCCTCCGGCTCGTACATGGCCACGGACTCTATTTTCGACAAGCTTGAGAGCCATGAGGGTTACAGAAAATTTAGCGACTCCATAGACAATGGGGCCCGCGACATTGGGCTTGGCTGGGCGGTAGACCTATCAAACTTGGCCTTCAACAAGGAAGCCCAATCAAAAGTCAGCTCCAGCCCGTCGGTTAGCACGCCACCTGAAGCCATTTATGGCGAAAGATCAGCAGCAGATAGCCTTCCTCCAGAATCGAGCTATTCGCGCAAGGAGGACATCCAGGCAAATGCAGAAGCGCTTGGTGGTGTGCTCAGCAGATCCCCGATCAAGGTTAACAACCAGCTTGGGGTAACGCTTCAGATTGACGGCCAAACCCTGGACAACCGGATAATCCAAGTCAACGAACGCCAGAACTACGAGGCGGACGGCGACCTAAGGTCAACTACGAGGCGCTAGCCATGAGCATTGTTAATATCTTTACTCGGCAAGCTCCAACCCTTGCTAGCTACTCATTTGACGCAGTTCTTGAGGATACTTTTGAGTCCAGCGTAACCATCACCACGTTCCCTATTGAGAGCGGGGTGCGGGTTGCGGATCATCGAATCCTCAACCCTTTCAAGTGGACCATGACCGGAGCAATCAGCAACAACCCGGTCAAGGTTCAACTGACGGACTTCCTTGGCGGCGCGCTTTCCAATCTGACCGACAACCCATTTATAGCGGGGGTTGCCGGGCTTTCAGCTGGATTCCTAGCGGGCAGCGATGATACGAGGGCGAGCTCTACGCTGGGCCTCCTTGTCGAGTTGATGAGCAAGAAAGAGCCATTCGACGTTGATATTGGCGAAGTCATCCTCAGGAATATGGCGATCACTCGCCTATCTCGGACCAAGGAGCCGCGCAACGAGGGTGGACTAGAGTTCGTCGCAGAATTGCAGGAGGTTATTCAGCTTGATCGGCTCGCCTCAGGCAACGACCGCTGGCCCCATCAGCTTAGGGCTGGAGACCCGTCTCAGAGCGCCCTGACAAGAGCTGTAAACAAAGGGCAGCTGATTGCCAAGGAGGCCACCGCAAGCGTGACAAATGCGGTGAACGGCATTCTCGACGGAGTCATCTGATGGTCACGATCCCTTTAACGGCTGGAGTAGCTAATGCCCACCAGAGGTTCAGCGTTCAGCTTGGCGATAGCCTCATCTCGTTTGAGATCGACTTTGTTTCGTATCTCGACACGCCTGCATGGTCGATGAACCTTGTGCGCGCCGGGGTCAGGCTCGCGGTAGGCGTCATGCTTGAGCCTGGCAGCGATGTTATCCAGAGCTACCGTACCGGCATAGGCCAACTGGTCTTCACCGGTAAAGACGTGACCCTGGACAACCTTGGCATCGACAACTTCCTCGTCTGGATACCTCCCGTGGTGGAAATATGAGATCGAGAGCATGGTCCGTTGACATCAACGACGAGCCTTACATCAGCCTGCAATCCGGCTCTACGCAGTTCCGCATCCAGTTCAACATTGACGTGTCGCCCGGAAGCTCTGTGTCCTATGCCGACATTCGCATCTACAACCTGAAAAAGGAATCGGGTATCGCGAACGGCGCAAGAATCATCCTGAGGGCCGGCTACACGGACAGCATTGATGCTATCTTCAACGGCACCGTAACCAACATCCTGCGTGAGCGTGAGCCTGGCGCCCCGGAAATCATCACTCGTCTGATTTGCAGATCCGGATCGGCGGCGGTTGATCGTGGCTCGGCGCAGACATGCCTAGGCCCCGGCGCAAGAGTCGAAGAGGTCATTCGGGATTTGGCCAGGCAATGGCCTATCCCTGTAGATATGGATGACACGCAGTTCACGAATGACCAGCCTATGACGCGCGGATGCACCATTGATGGTGACATTCCCAAGGCCATGGATAACCTGGCTGTCGACTACGGCTTCGTCTGGCTCCAGCACATGGGCCGCATGTACGTAACCAAGCCGGAAATGAAGCGGAACTCTACGGCGATTAAGATCAATCAGCTTACCGGCATGATCGGAATTCCAGAGATAGGTTTAGGCCCGAGCGGCCTTGGAATCTCCGTCGCTGCGCAACTAAATCCATCGATTATGGTAAGTGGCGTCATCGACCTGACAAGTGAGTTCGCCACATACAACACGGGGAACCTATACCTTCAGGAGGTCCAGCCAGAGGCTAAACCTGTGGGTGAGTACAACGTGTTTGCGCTGAGATATTCGGGCGACTCGCACAGCGACACGTGGAAGATGGACATCGACGGAATCCGCTGGGGAACGAAGCCCAACCTGACATCTGTATCCACTCCAGCGAATGGAAAGCTGATCTGGGGTTCCCGTGTTGACGAGGCTTTCAGGGCGAAGGTGATCGCTATCGCAAGAGGGCTGTCCGTTGACCCTAACTGGCTGATGGCGGTGATGGCCTTCGAGACGAAGGAAAGATTTGAGCCTGGCGTGCTAAACGGAGCTGGAAGCGGAGCTATAGGGTTGATCCAATTTGTCCCATCGACAGCTAGATACCTTGGCACGACCACGCAACGCCTGGCTCGCATGTCAGCAGTGGAGCAGCTTGATTGGGTGGAAAAGTACTACAAGCCTTTCTCGGGAAGAATGCGAAACCTTGGGGACGCATACATGGCTGTTTTCTGGAAGGCAGGTATCGGAAAGCCGGATTCGTATGTGTTATTTACGAGCGCGGACACCCCGTATGACAAGAACAAGAATCTTGATATCGGCAATAAAGGCTACATCACCCGAGGGGATTGTCTCGTATTTGTAAATGCGGCTTTCAAAAAAGGCGGTAATTTCGTCAAGTAAGACGGACAGCCCAAGGAGGATCGGGAATAGGTCAAGGATCAGAGTTCTGATACAGTCTTGGCTACGAAGATTTCTATGCACGGAGCTATAAATGAAACGAATTCTTGCTTTTGTAATTCTTTCTGTCGGCTCATTTGCGGCGAGCGCCAATAATTGGCTTGAGTATGCGCCAGGATTCAACATACTTTCGCCAGCTGAAAAAGTGAAAATTGCAGCGACCGCAGCCATCAAAGATGGAAGGTTGACAGTGGCACTAATGGACTTGACGGGTAGATTCTGCACGAATGGCTCAGATTACGGCCCCGAGTCTGCTGGCGCGTTTAGCGTAAATGGAAAAATGGTTAAGTTTACCGTGACTTGCATTGCAGGAATTCGCGCTCTCAAGCCCGAAACAGAAAATGGGAAAGAGTACTTTACTAGAGAGATAACGACGAAGCCTACGGTGGTTAAAATGAACTATGCGCAAGTTCTGAGCTTTAACAGCGAAAATTTCGAAGCTACCAAGAAGTCCATGATCGACGCCGAATCGGCAATGTAGATACTACGAACAACCCCTAAACCCGCCTCGGCGGGTTTTTTAATGCCCGAGTTTTACCGGTGGCGACTAGGAGGCATCCGAAATCGGTTTCCCTGAGCCGTTGTCGCCACCACCCAATTTCAGGACATCGTAGGGAATGACCATGAACAACGTGATTCCGTTTCACTACCAAGGAAGTGCAGTGCGCTTCAATAGCGATGGCTGGATCAATGCCACGGAGATCGCCAAGCATCACGGAAAGCGTCTCGATGTGTGGCTAAAAACAGCAGAAACTCAGGCCTATCTTGATTCACTGGGCCGTCATTTAAATACCACCAATCGGTGTGAATTAATTCAGACGGAGCGGGGAAGGAAGGGCGGAACGTGGCTGCATCCAAAAATGGCGGTTGTATTTGCCCGTTGGCTGGATGTTGATTTTGGCGTCTGGTGCGACCTGCACATTGACGCCTTGCTGCGTGGCGAGCTGAGCGAAAAGCAGTTGTTCGACCAGGCCTGCAAGCAGCTTGAGGATGGCCGCCAACTGGCCAGCCTACACGGCAAAGGGCTGGCCAACTGGAAGTGCAAGAAGCCCTCGCTGGAGCATCGCGTAGACGAGATGCGTGACCGCTTACAGATGGTCCTCGGTCTCGACGCCGCGTAACCGATCCTCCCCGACGAATAGCCCGCCTAGTGCGGGCTTCGTTGTTTCTGGAGCGCTGAAAATAGCGAGGCAATACTATGATCGAGACAGAAGGCCGGGCGCGCAACGAGAAGCTGATCCGAAATGCTTTTGGCGAGCTGATGAAAGACGTGTGCACCTCTATTCCCGGGCACGTGCTGACGTTCGATCCCTTGACCCAGCGAGCGCAGGTGCAGATTGGAATCCTCAGGGTTGATGTCAATGACGCCACCTTCACGATCCCGCCGATTGTCGAGGTTCCTGTCTACTTCCCTGGCGGTGACTTCGCAATCGAATACCAGATTGATTCGGGCTGCGAAGGTGACATCCTGTTCTCCCAGCGCTGCATTGATGGATGGGTGCAGAGCGGCGGGGTGGCCACCAACCCCAGGGGGCGCTTCCACAATATGCAGGACGCCATGTTCCTGCCTGGATTCCGCTCCCAGCCGAACGTGCTGCCGGCGTTCCAGAACAACGGCGTGAGGATGCGCAACCGTGCCGGCACCCAGTTCGTATGGCTGAAGAGCGATAACAGCATCTCCATGGATAACGGGGTTGCGAAGTTCGATGTTCGGGCCGACGGAACAACCCTGATGCAGAACGGCGCCGGCAGCTTCCAGTTGCAGGCTGACGGAACGTTCCTGATCAACGGGCTGAAGATCACACCAGACGGCAATGTCATCACCGCCATCGGCACAAACCTCAACACGCATCGCCATGGCGGTGTAACCCCGGGCTCCGGGACAAGCGGAGTTCCAGTTCCATGACCGTACGCAGACTGGACGAAGAAACAGGTGACATCGTGACGCGCGGGCAGCAGTTCATCACCGGGCAGTCCGAGGTGGCGCAAACCGTGCTCACCCGGCTGCGCCTGTTTCTGGGCGAGTACTTCCGGGACATCACCGATGGCACGCCGTGGTACGAGCAGATCCTGGGCAAGTTCACCAGCCTATCGACGGCCGAGGCTGCACTAAGGGCGCGAATCGCCAACACCCCCGGCGTGATCCGGCTTACCAGCTTCTCCGCTGACTTCAATATCGAAAACCGCAAATACAGCGTCACCGCTGGGATTCTCACCGAGTTCGGCCTGGAAGAGGTAACACTGAATGGCTAGCCTGACTTCTACCGGCTACGTGCTACAGACCCAAAACGACTGGTTCGCCCAGGAGCGGCAGTTCTACCTGAATATCGACCCGTTGTGGAATCTTGACCCGTCCACGCCCGACGGCCTGAAGATGGCGCACGACTCGGAGATCTTCTACGCGCTCGACGAGACGCTGCAGCAGGCCTACAACTCGAAAGATCCTAACAAAGCCAAGGGTAATGATCTGGATATCGTTTGCTCTCTCACTGGCACCATCCGCTCTGGTGGGTCGCGGTCTAATACCCCGCTAACATTCATCGCCACGCCAGGCACCGTTATTCTGGCTGGCAACCGATTTGAGTCGATCACCACCGGAAGCCGCTGGGCCACGGACCAGACTGTTACAGCTGATTCGCTTGGATCGGCGACCGTCAATGCGACTTGCACAGTCGTAGGCCCTACCCAGGCTGACGCCGGAACTATCACCCGCATCGTGGACGTGGTGGCAGGCCTGGCAAGCGCTACAAACGCTGCGCCGGCAACGCCAGGTACTGACGGCCAGCGCGATGAGCAGCTGCGCGTCACCCGCGCTACAGCAGTGGGCAAGCCTGGAAACAACCAGATCGACTCTACTTACGGTGAACTGTACGCAGTACCTGGCGTGCGCCGCGTCAAGATCTATGAGAACGACACCGGAAGCTCAGCAGTTTCGGCGGATAACCCTCACGGGATGCCAAAAAACTCCTATGCGGTTATCGTCGACGGCGGCACCAATGAAGATATCGCCATGGCGATCTATCTGAAGAAGAACCCAGGTCCTCCGCTGTACCAGGCCGGCACGCCGTTCGAGGTCGAGGTGACGTCGCCGAAATACCCAGCTAACAAGAAGGTGATCCGCGCCAGCCGCCCCATCTACATCGACATGCACCCAGTCATCCATGTCGTCAACGACGGATCACTTCCGCCGAACGCCGATCAGCTTATTAAGGAGGCGATGATGGAGTACGCCGCCGGAGACCTTATCCCAGCAGATGTCGGCTTCAAGATCAATGGCTTCGACATTGGCGAGACGGTGCCCTTCAGCACGATCTTCACGCCGGTCAACAAGGTCATCGGCTCCTACGGTGACAGCTACGTTGACTTACCTTCGTCCAGCCTCAATGGCGGCCAAGCCAACGTCGCCATTGCCTACAACCAGATGTCCAGGTGGACGGAGAGCAATATCACCGTAGTGATCACGTGATGAACATCCCGGACCGCATTTACGCGCAGTATCGCGACAAGCCAAAGGCCGTGGCCTGGTATGCAATCGCCAGGGCACTTGGCGGGAGCATTGAGGCGGCAGCTGAGGCTGTGCGCAAGAGCTACGACATCGACACGGCTGCCGGAGAACAGTTGAGCGTCATCGGCAGGATCGTCGTGGCGCCGCGGAGCTTTGTAGACTCGATGCCGATGAACCCTGGCCTGTTTGATCTAACAGACGGCGATGAGTTTGGCGACGACGAGGCTATGTTCAGTGCTCTAACTATTGATCAAGACGGCCAACTCTCAGACGACCTATATCGATTGGTCATCAAGGCCAAGATCGTCAAGAACAACGGGGACGCGACGATCGAGAACATCCTCGACGGGATGAATTTCCTCCTTCCAAAGGCGCAGGTTCTGCGCGTCACCGACGGCGAGGATATGTCGTTCAGCATCGAGTTCTATGGGCAGATCACCGACCTTGAGCGGTTCGCCCTGCTCAATGCCGGCCTCGTACCAAAGCCGCAAGCAGTGAAATTTAACGGATTCCTTGAAGGGTTCAAAATGGTCGAGTTCGGCGATTTAGAGGACCAATTCGGTGATGAACAATCAGAATTTGCAGGATATATAGGGGCGTAAAATGGCACTTAAACTTAATGAGCGATACCCGGGTCGGTTCAACAGCCCCTCCGCAGGCTACCCTGCAGGGTCGTTCAAGAACCGCACTACGCCAGATTCTAAAGACGGATCTTACTTGGAGCAGGACTGGGCTAACGATAAGGAAGGGTTTTTTCAATCCATCATCTCAGCCTCTGGGGTTGGCCCCAATGGCCTGGTGGACAAGGTAGGAGCATCGCAATTTTTCGACAGCTTGTTGCAACTGTCACAAAACCAGGTCGCGCAGGCATTCACAACCGGCGGCACGGCTACAGCGCTCACCCTGACGCCAGTGCCGGCTATTTCCGCATATGCCGCAAAACTGCGGTTCAATGTAACGTTTAACGTTGGTGGCGGCGCAAACCCAACGATAAACGTATCCGGGCGTGGCGCAATAAACCTCAAGCAATATAACTCGACAGGTGCAAAAGTAGCTGCTGTTTTTTCAGCTGGCCAAAACAGCGATATTCTATACGATGGTGTTGACTTTATTTTACTAAGTCAGTTGCCTACTATTTCGAATGGTCTGCAATACCGATCAATGTTTTACCTGAGTGGTGCGACAACAATTTCCGCAGCCACTCATGCCGGATCCATATTAATAGGCCTTAGCAACACGGCATTCAATGTGCAGCTACCATTGGTGTCGAGCGCACCAGAGTCTTCGACGTTCACATTTTTCAACTACTTCCCTGGAACAATGAAGATTGTTTGTGCTGGATCTGATGACATAGCAACCTCAGGCAATAGCCCGACAATGGATCTGGCGCAGGGGATGTCTGTAACTCTCGTTTCAAACAATGGCACGAGCTGGTTCGCGACTGGAGTGGTGCAGCAGGCCACAGAGCTGGTCCTAGGCGCTGCAAAGTTTGCAACTCAATCACAGACTGATACAGGCACCGATGACACAACGACAGTCACACCAAAGAAACTTAGGTCTGGATTTGTCGCCTCTTTCGGTACTAACGGTTACGTGAAATTTCCATCGTGGCTTGGCGGCCTGACCATTCAGTGGGGGTCAGTGAATGGATCCAACTCAACAAATAGCTTTCCGCTAGCTTTTGCAAACGCATGCACTTATTTGGGGGCTACAGCGCAGATCGATTCAAACAGTCCAGGTGCTGATGGAGAGCGTCAAGTATCTGCATTTGTCGTGTCTAATTCGCAGTACAGACTGCGTAACGGCACAGCCAATGGCCTCTCGATGAAATGGTTAGCCGTAGGCTACTGAGGATTTATCTATGTACTATTTCGACCCCAAGAACTTCGGGTTTTATCTTCAAGGCGGAAAGGGATTGATTAAGCTTTCATATGATGACTATTGTGTGCTGATCGATGGGCAGTCTGAAGGAAACGTGATTACTATCGGTGACGATGGCAAGCCGTGTCTGGTGCCGCTGGAAAAAACCCCCGCAGATATTCTCGCCGCAGCAAATGCCCAGCGCGATTCGCTGTTGGCGGTTGCCGGGCTTCGTATCGCACCTTTGCAGGATGCTGTTGACCTCGAAAGCGCAACCGGGGATGACAAGGATAGTCTCAAGCTTTGGAAACAGTATCGAGTTGCCGTAAACCGGGTGACTGATCAGCCTAAGTATCCCAACAGCATCACCTGGCCAGCGCCGCCAGGCGAATGATGTCGACATGACAGCCAGCCGCCATTGAGCGGTTTTTTTTCGCCTGGAGAAAAGCATGCGCACATCGCAAAAGGGCGTAAGCCTGATCAAATCGTTCGAGGGCCTGCGGCTCAAGTCCTACCAAGACTCCGTGGGGGTGTGGACCATCGGCTACGGCGCGACTCGCGGTGTTACTGCTGGGATGACCATCACCAACGAGCAGGCCGAGCGAATGCTGGTGAACGACATCAGCCGGTTCGAGCCCGAGATTGAGCGCTTGGTGAAGGTGCCGCTGAGCCAGCCTCAGTGGGATGCACTGATGAGCTTCACCTACAACCTGGGCGCGGCCAACCTGGGTTCGTCGACGCTGCTGAAACTGCTCAACGCCGGCGACTATGCTGGCGCTGCGGATCAGTTCCCGCGCTGGAACAAGGCGGGCGGCCAAGTATTGGCAGGACTGACCAAGCGTCGTGCTGCTGAGCGGGCGATGTTCTTGGGGGCAGTATGACGCCCGCGCAAAAGCTGGCGTGCTTGCTGCTGGTCGTGGTCATTGCTTGTTTTTCGACATGGAAGGTGCAGGACTGGCGCTACGGGAAGCAGCTCGCTGAGCAAGCCAGCCTGCACAAGGATGACCTTGCCGCGATTAGCAATGCTGCAGCAGCACAGGTTCTTGCTGAGCAAGATAGGCGCCTGGGCCTAGAGAGCCGTCTTCAATCTTTAGACGAAGCGCATTTCAAGGAATTTAGTGATGCACAGAAAAATACTGCACTCCTTCGCGATCGCCTTGCTACTGCTGATGTCCGGCTGTCAGTCCTCCTTGCCGAGGATCCAGCCATTGGCTGCAACGTGCCTGCCGCCCCCGACGCCGTCGGCGTGGTTCATGCAGCCCGTAGAGCCCAACTTGACCCAGCGCATGCTCAACGAATTATCGCCATCACCGACGACGGGGATAACGCCGTGATCGCACTGCGGGCGTGCCAGGCATACGCGAGAGGTGTTTCAACCTTGAAGTAGCGGCGAGGTCGACCTGATTGGGTCGACCTCCTGACACCATCATGCGACCTTGAATTCGCTTCAAGATTAATTGTATTTAATGTAATATTTGTGAAAAAGTCTAGGTTGTTTGGGGTTAGGGATAAATATGCCGTATAGCAAGCAACTGCCAAAGCACCTTTATTCGCTAGATATAATTCGCGGTTTGGCGGCGCTAATTGTTGTGCTTTGGCACTGGCAACACCTTCTTTATGTTGATGGTGTGACGTCGACATATCGAATTGAAGATCAGCCACTCTATAGTGTATTTTCGATTTTTTATAATTACGGATGGATGGCTGTAGATTTTTTCTTCTCTCTGTCTGGGTTTGTTTTCTATTGGCTTTATTCTGAGGCGGTCGCTAGAAAAAGCGTGAGCGGATGGACGTTTTTTGTTGCTCGTTTTTCCAGATTGTATCCGCTGCACTTTGTGACTTTTATATTTGTGTTGTTAGTGCAGTTTTTCTTATATGCTGATACTGGTAGTTATTTTGTATATCAAAATAATGACGTGTATCGCGCGATAATGAATTTGTTTTTAGCTAGCAGCTGGGGCGCTCTGCCGGGGTACTCATTTAACGGACCAGCATGGTCTGTATCTGTTGAGGTTTTTTTGTATCTCATGTTTTTTTTAGTTTGTCGTGCTTTTAGTAAGAGGTATATGGCTGCCGCCGCATGCGCAATCGCTGGGATGCTTATCAAGGAACTTGCACCAGAGCTAGGGCGTGGGGTGTTCTCTTTTTTCATTGGGGGGTTAACGTTCTGGATTTATTCCAATGTCGCAGTTTGTGTTCGTGCGAAAACATTTTCGGTAATCGTTGCAGTCTTTTCTATATTGCTATGGGTCGGATTTGCCATTGAGTATGAATATTCTTATTTTAGCGCCGGGCTAGATCAGTTGTTAAGAGTTGTAGTTCCTGAAGGATATTGGTTTGTCATTCCAGGGATTATTTATAGGCTTTCACATTTGTCAGTCTTTGGCCTGCTCTTTCCCTGTTCAATGCTGGCACTTGCGCTTGTTGATATGTGGAGCGGCGGTCTTGGTAAACGATTTTCATCAATCGGAAATTTGAGCTACTCATCGTATCTATTGCATTTTCCGCTACAGATTGTGTTCTTTGTGATATTTAAGGCGTTTGGCATTGATCGCGAGCTTTTTTATAGTGGCTATACAATGCTTTTATTTTTTGCGGTTCTTGTGCCGATGTGCCTGGTAAGTTATAACTTTTTTGAGTTGCCGATGCAGCGGATTATCAGAAAAAAATTTGCTGACAAAAGGTTTGCTGTGCCAGGTGCCGCAATCTAATTTCTGATACTTAAAGGAAGAACTCCGCGCGTTGGTGATTTCGCTGGGGCTTAGTTACGGGCTGCTGACTGGCTGGTCGCGGCTCGCCTCAAGTCGCAGCCGCCGACTCTCCCTGAGTAGGTGATCGCGCTGCGGGCGTGCCAGGCTTATGTCAGGGCTGTTGCGCGCTGATAGGCTGGATCAGTGCAGGCCCTTTGTTCCGAACATTTCCAACGGCTGAGTCGACCTTAAACCACTCAAACACCTCGGCAGGCTCGCCCTGTTGTAGCACCATCTGCTCAGCGCGCTCCTTGGGCGTTGCCGGGTCCAACCATTCCATTGCCAACTCCCGCATCAACACCACGGGCCGACGGTCGTGAATGTCCACCATGCCACCGGCGCTGTCGGCGGTGATGATCACAAAGCCATCATGCTCACCAGGGCCTTCGTCGGCGTCAGGCAGTTGGCCGATAGCAGCACACAGCACTGGCGCTCCGTCTCGCCTGCGGATCAGATAGGGTTGCTTCTTCGGGCCGCCTTCATCGACCCACTCAAACCAGCCGTCTACGGGAGTGATCGCCCTGTGTGGCCAGATCGCCCGGAAGAACGGCCCGTGGGCCACTTTTTCCACGCGGGCGTTGATTGGCGCTGCTCTATCCTTGGCCCAGTGCGGCCGCCATCCCCGACTGGGGAATGCGCCGGGAGATGATGAGTCAGAGCTATACGACCAGGCTGGATCAGCTTTGGTCGGTGGCATGCAAATAGGGGGATTGTGTTCGTCGGCAGGACGCCGGGGATGGGTTATGCAGTTTCAGCATGGGCTGAAATTTACCCGCTGGGACCAGTTTTGGAACCAGCGGATGCAATTCGGCGCTATATCACTGATTACTCATGATGACTCTGGCCAGTAAACACTGATCACCAGTAATCACCAGAATGCATTTTATACTGCATGGTGATGTTAGCTGTGGAGATCAATTACTTTACCTATCAATGGGTTGCGAGCGTGGCGGCAGGAGCCTTCAGGCATGCGTCAACAGCGACATCAAGGCGCGAAACCCGGTCGCTGAGCAGAAAATTTTGGATGTGTGTTGGAATTTGGCGCGCATTGTCGCATATGTCAGGCGACAGTTGTAATGCGCGCGAACGATGGTTTCGTCAATGTCTCCGGCATCGCCAGCCATAACAGCGCCAGGGCCGCCGCCGCGACGCCCGCCAGGGTCAGGAACGCCGCGTTGTAGCCCGCTTGCTGCACCACAAAACCAGCCAGGCTGCTGCTCAGTGCCGCGCCCAGGCCAAACACCGTGGACAGTGCGCCCAGGCTGACGTTGAAGCGGCCGGTGCCTTGGGTCAGGTCCTTGACGATCACCGGGAATAGCGCGCCGAAAATCCCCGCGCCGATGCCATCGAGCATCTGCACGGCGACCAGCCAATAAGGGTCGCTGGACAAGGTATACAACACGCCACGCAGCGGCAAAATCATGAACCCGGCCAGCAACAACGGCTTGCGCCCCCACACGTCAGCTTTGCTGCCCACCAGCCAGGCCATCGGCACCATCACCACTTGCGCGGCGACGATGCAGGCCGAGGTCAGCGGCGTGGCCATGTGCAGGTTGATCTGCGCCAGCTTCTGGCTGACCAGCGGCAGCATCGCGGCATTCGCCAGGTGGAACAGCGCGCAGCAGATCGCGAACAGTAGCAACGGGCGATTGGCCAGCAGCACCTTCACGCCGGAGGGCTGTTCGTGTTCGTGGGCGTGAGCGGGGTCAAAGCCCCGCGCGACCTCGTGGTCAATCGCCGACGCTGATACACAACTGACCGCCACGACACTGGCGATCGCCATAAATGCCATCAGGTAAAACACCACCACTGGGCCGAACAGATATGCCAGGCCGCCCGCCAGCAGCGCCGCTACGGCGTTGCCGGCGTGGTTGAAGGTTTCGTTGCGCCCGGTGCGGCGGGTGAAGGCGCGTGGCCCGGTAATTCCCAAGGAAATGGCCGAAATCGCCGGAGCAAACACTGAAGCGGCGATGGCACTGGCCGCCTGGGTCAACGCCACCCAACTGAATGAGCTGACAAACGGCAGTACCAGGCAACTGACGGTGACAAGAACGGCCGCCACCGCGATCACCGCGCGTTTGCTGCGCGTGCGGTCGATCAGCGCCCCCGCCGGGCCTTGGGTGAGCAAGGCGGCGATGCCCGCCAGAGTCATGACCACGCCGATGCTGGCCGGGTCCCATTGGTGCACGGCCAGCAGGTAAATCGCCAAGTAGGGGCCGAGGCCGTCGCGGACATCCGCCAGGAAGAAATTCAAGCTGTCCAAGGACAAGGTATTGCGCAGGTCGGAGTGATTGGCCATAGCGCTGCCTTCGACAAGGGTGCTCAGGGCGAACACTCAATGGGCTAGTGACCTACAGGCTTGGATAGAAGTTTCGCCGCCACAGAGGGTTTCTTCTGACAGGCAATTGGCTTATTTTCCGAAGCCCGCTGTACTGACTCTCTGGAGAAGCAATGGACATGCCCTCAGCCCAACAGGCCATCGCCAGCAACAAAGACGCCTGGGACGCCTCCGCCAAGCTGCACAAAGACACCGCCACCTGGAACGCGCTGCTCGAATCGGTCGCCCAGCCAGGCTTTTCATGCCTTGACCCGACCATCACCGCGTTGCTGCAAGACGTCGGCGTGGCCGGCAAAGACGTGATTCAGCTGTGCTGTAACAATGGGCGTGAAAGCCTATCGTTGTTCGGCCTGGGCGCACGCAGCGTGGTGGGTGTCGACCAATCCCGCGCTTTTCTGCAGCAAGCGCAGGAACTGGCCGAGGTGTCGCCGCATAACCCTGAATTTGTTGAAGCCGATATCCATCATCTGCCTGAACGCTTGCACGGTCGGTTTGATGTCGCGCTGGTGACCATTGGCGTACTGAACTGGATGCCGGATGTGGCGCTGTTTATGCGCCATGTGGCGAGTGTGCTCAAGCCCGGCGGCACGCTGGTGATCTACGAAACTCATCCGTTTTTGGAAGTGTTTGATCCCAAGGCGGCAAACCCATTGTTGCCCGTCAGCTCGTATTTCCAGCGCGACCCCTTCGTGCTGCAGCAGTCGATTGTCTACGAAGGGCAGGCAGATATTGCCGGGCCGACGTCCTATTGGTACGTGCATACCCTGGGCAGCGTGGTGAGCGGGGCGATTGCGGCGCACTTGCAGATTGAGCACCTGCAGGAGTACCCGCATTCCAATCGCGAGGAATTGTACGACCAGTACGAGCATCAGCCGGCGCAACTGCCACTGTGCTTTACCTTGACCGCCACCCAGCGCCGCACCTGAGCGGCTTTCCCGCGCGCAAAAAAAACGCCCGCCAAGAGAGGCGGGCCAAGTGATTCACTGGAGTAGGTAGGCTTTACCCTATAGGCCAAGAAGTGAAGGCCATGTGAAAACCTTGTCGCACGTTCGGAGGGGCGCGGATCAGCCTTTGCGCACAAAGCTGCGCATGGTTTGCCCTGGCCCGGTACTGAACACGGTCGGCCGGGGCATGCCTTCATCGGCGGCAATAAACACGAAATCATCCCCTTCCAGGCGATAGCTGGCGGGCAATTGCTTGCCGGCGTCTTCGCCGATTGAATCCACCCAGGTAATGCTTTTTGGCGTGGTGCTGCTGTCCAGGGAAAAGCGACCGGCCAGCAATACCTCGCCGTTCATCGTGCGCACTTCGAAACAGTCACCGGTGATGGTGGTCAGGGCGCCCGGCGCGCTGTGGGCGTCGATGGGGTTGAGCACGCCACTGTCTTCGAGTGCGGTTTGCTCCCAGGTGCCTTGCAGGGCTTGATGATCGGTGTGTAACAGAGCTGACATACAAATTCCATTTTGTTGAAGGTGGTTTCTTACAGTGCACCACGCAGGCGGCGGCGAGACAAGCGCGTGTGTTGATCCAGCACAATGACTGGACAGCTTTTCACAATTCTTAGTTAACCTTTGGTTACAAACTGTGGCTAAATAACTGCCAATAGTCATGAACCGGTGAGCGCTTTGCCGGTCGTGTCGCTTATCTGTGAATTGTGATTTCAGGTGCTGCTTATCCAATCCTCGGCCGTTGTGGGCACGCAGGAGCAGCCTGTTCTCTCTACTGACTTGTGACGAATCCCTTGAAACTCATCATTGTTGCTCTCTACGTCGCCTCCATTGCGTATGTTCACCTGCGTGGTCGGGTGCGACACAAACTGGGCCGCCAGCTTAGTGATCACTCGACGTTCCTGGCGCCGATCAATTGCTTCCTGTATTTGTTCTCCAAGCAGCCGAGCCGTCCATTCCTGTCGCCTGCCGACTTCCCGGACCTGAGCCCGCTGCAGGAACACTGGGAAGAAATCCGCCAGGAAGGCCAGAACCTGATGCGTATGGGCGAGATCAAGCGCTCGGACCAGTACAACGATGTGGGTTTCAATTCGTTCTTCAAGTCCGGCTGGAAGCGTTTCTACCTCAAGTGGTACGGCGACAGCCACCCGTCGGCGATGAAGCTGTGCCCGCGCACCACTGAACTGGTGCAGAGCGTCGGCTCTATCAAGGCGGCGATGTTCGCCGAATTGCCCCCGGGCTCCAAGCTGGTGCGCCACCGCGACCCTTACGCCGGTTCCTACCGCTATCACTTGGGGTTGGATACGCCTAACGGTCCTGGCTGCTACATCAACGTGGATGGCGAAAGCTATTACTGGCGCGACGGCGAACCGGTGATGTTTGATGAGACCTACATTCATTACGCGGAAAACACCACGCAGCAGAACCGCATCATCCTGTTCTGCGACATTGAGCGCCCGATGAAGTACCGCTGGGCGGCGGCGTTCAACCGCTGGTTCAGCCGCAACGTAATGGCGGCGGCTGGCTCGCCCAATAATGACGGTGACAAGACCGGCGGCCTGAACCGTGCGTTTACCCGCCTGTACAAGATTCGCCTGCGCGGCAAAGAGCTGAAGAAGCGCAATCGTGCACGCTACTACTTGGAAAAGTGGGCGATTTTTGCAGGCTTGGCACTGATCTTCATCCTCATCTGAAACGCTAGGGCGCGAATCACTGTGCTGGCTTGCCGACCCAAGCGTCGCTGAGCACGCTTTTGGGCTGCTCCTCAACGATGTCGTCGTCGCGCGGGCCGCGCTTGCGGGTCCTTTCCTTGATCAGTAACCATTGCTCCTTGTCGCCGCTGCCTTTGCGGCGGGTGCGCACCAAGGCCCAATCGCCGGCGAGTTTTTCGCCGACCAAGGTGAATTTGAGTTTGCCGGCGGCATAGGCCAAGTGCGGGTCGTCATGCGGTTGCCACACGCCACGGTCCCACACAATCACATCGCCTGCGCCGTATTGGCCTGCTGGGATGCTGCCCTCGAAATTGCCAGAGCTCAGCGGGTGTTCTTCCACGTGCACCGCCAGGCGTTTCTGGGTCGGGTCCAGGCTTGGGCCTTTAGGCACCGCCCAGTTTTTAAGCACGCCATCGGGTCCATGCTGCGTTTGTCCAGCCAATCAAAATCAACGCCTTGCTAGGAAGTGGCTGAGACCAGTGATACCGGGATATGGACCAAGCCGAAACGGATGGCGCCTTTCCAGATTGCCTTTGGCATGCCTGCGTTTCCTTGAGAAGAGACTGTGTTCGGGCGACTCGCGGGCGCCGAAAAAAGTTTCGGCGGGCAGATGCGCGGACAGATTGTGTTACACCTGATGAGAAACTATTTAGTGTCGAAAGCCGAACCCAAGGCGTAGCGTGTTATCGAAAGCACGTACCACTCGCCCTAGAGAGGCTTTGTCATGAACAGTTGTGTGCGTCATCTCGCAGTACTGGCGTTGGGCCTGGCGCTCACGCCATTGGCCCAGGCGCAAAGCCTGCCCGGCAGAAGCGATGCCAACAACAGCCCAATTCACCGGGCCAACCCCAACAGCATGCAGGGCACGCAGCCCAATGCGCCGGCGGTTCGCGGTATCCAGACCGGCCCGACCAGCCCCGCACCGACCGTGGAAAACGGCGGCATCGGCAACCGCTATCCAACGCGCAATGCCGCCCCCAGCCGTCCTACCACCGAAACCAAAGCCCCCACCTATGATGCCAACGGCAATCGCCGGTAAGGATTCCGTCTTATGTTTCTACGCAAAACCCTGCTAGCCGCTATTTGCGCAACCACGCTGCTGCCACTGGCGGCGGTTTACGCCGCCGACGCCCAGCAATTCCCCAGTGAGCAAGGCAGCATCACCGCGACCCCGATCGTCAAAGGCCTCGACCACCCCTGGGCCGTGGCGTTTCTGCCGGATAAACAAGGCTTTTTGGTGACTGAGCGCCCAGGCCATCTGCGCTTTGTGAGCGCGGACGGCAAGTTGTCCGCACCCTTGACCGGCGTGCCGCAGGTATGGGCCAAAGGGCAGGGCGGCTTGCTCGATGTGGTGCTCTCGCCGGGCTTCAAGGAAGACCGCATGGTCTACCTGTCGTACGCCGAAGGCGGCGGCGAGGGTGGCAAAGCCGGCACCGCCGTGGGGCGTGGGCGGTTGGCCGATGATTTGAGCGGCTTGAAGGATTTTAAGGTGATCCTGCGCCAGGAGCCCAAGCTGTCCACCGGTAACCACTTCGGTTCGCGCCTGGCGTTTGACCGTGATGGCTACCTGTTCGTGACCCTCGGCGAGAATAATGATCGGCCGACGGCCCAGGACCTGGACAAGCTGCAAGGCAAGGTGGTGCGCATCTTCCCGGATGGCCGCGTGCCGGATGACAACCCTTTTGTCGGCCAGCAGGGCGTACGCCCGGAAATCTGGTCGTATGGCCAGCGCAACCCGCAGGGGCTGGCACTGAACCCGTGGAGCGGTACGATCTGGGAAAACGAACATGGGCCACGCGGCGGCGATGAAATCAACATCATCGAACGCGGTAAGAACTACGGTTGGCCGCTGGCGACCCATGGCATCAATTATTCCCTGACACCGATTCCCGAAGCCAAAGGCAAGACGGTGGAAGGCACTGTGGCACCGCATCACGTCTGGGAGAAATCACCGGCCATCAGTGGTATGGCGTTTTATGACGCCGACCGGTTCAAGGCGTGGCAGCACAATTTGTTTATAGGTGCGCTGGCCAGTCAGGAGTTGATTCGTTTGCAGTTCGATGGCGATAAAGTGATCCATGAAGAACGCTTGCTCGGCGGTTTGAAAGCACGGATCCGCGATGTGCGGCAGGGGCCGGATGGGTTTTTGTATGTACTGACGGATGAGGATGACGGTGTGTTGTATCGGGTAGGTCTGAACCAGGACTGAATGTGGAAATGGGCTCGTGTGGGAGCTGGCTTGCCTGCGATACAGACGACTCAGTCTGTCAAGTTCACCGAGGCGATGCTATCGCAGGCAAGCCAGCTCCCACAGGGTGACCGGGCAGCGCTTAAAGCCCCAGCTCAGACAACCCAGGATGATCATCCGGGCGCCGACCCAGCGGCCAATGAAACGTGCGCTCGCTTTCCTTGATCGGCAGGTCATTGATGCAGGCAAAACGGTTAGCCATCAGGCCGTTCTCGTCGAATTCCCAGTTCTCATTGCCATAGGAGCGGAACCAGTTGCCGGAATCATCGTGCCACTCGTACGCATAACGCACAGCGATACGGTTACCGGTAAAGGCCCACAACTCCTTGATCAAGCGATAGTCCAGTTCCTTGGCCCATTTGCGGGTGAGGAAACCTTTGGCTTCTTCACGGTTATGGGCGAATTCCGCACGGTTACGCCACTGGGTGTCGAGGGTGTAGGCCAGGGACACCCGTTGCGGGTCGCGGGAGTTCCAGCCGTCTTCGGCCAGGCGAACTTTCTCAATAGCCGACTCACGGGTAAACGGCGGCAGCGGCGGGCGTACTTCTGCGTTAGATGACATGGGAACTGCTCCAGAGAACAATAAGGTTTTGGCCAACGTTGTGTGGCCTTTGCGTTCAAAGTGCCAATAACGTGCGCGCCATGCCTTGCGCATTATCAGCGGCGGTTGAATCGCCCATGACCAGGGCAACGGTAATGGCGCCATCGATCAGGATCAGCAGCTGCGCGGCCTGCCGTTCGGGGTCGGGGGTGCCATGTGCTTTGCACAGTTGGAGTGTGTACTCGAACAGTTTCTGTTTATGCGCCTTGGCCAGCAGGCGTACCGGGTTTTGCGGGTCGCCGGTTTCACCACTGGTGTTGATAAAGGCGCAACCGCGAAAGTCCGCCGAGCCAAACCAAGCCTTCAGGGCGCTGAACAGTGCCAGCAAACGCTCGCCACTGCCTTCGTTGCGCTCCACTTCGCCGCGCAACCACTGCATCCAGCGCTGGTCACGGCGTTGCAAGGCGGCAATCACCAACTCGTCTTTGTTGGCGAAGTAACGGTAAATACTTTTGCGCGAGACCCCGGCGGTTTTTACCAGCAGGTCCATGCCGGTGGCGGCGATGCCATGGCGATAGATCAACTTCTCGGTGACGTCGAGGATAATGTCGCGGGTTTCATTGAGGGGCATGTCATTCATGCTGCCTACAGTAGAATGATCGTTCTCCTTGGTCAATTAACTTTTCCGCTCTTCGCCGACAAGACCTGAGCTGCCCCATGGTGTAAGCTCTGGTCCTCTTCGGATTCGACCCATTGCGAGCCTTATGCCGTCGTTCTTCAAACGCTCCCTGTTGCCCAAACTGCGCGGTTTTCCACTGACTCCCGAGGCCATCGAGGTGCTGTCCGGCGCTGCTGCGTTTCGTCGTTGCCTGCTGGAAAAAATCCCCCAGGCCACCCGGCGCATCTACATCGTCGCGCTGTACCTGCAGCAGGACGAAGCCGGCCAGGAGATCTATGACGCCTTGCACGCCGCCAAGGCCGCACGGCCCGAACTCGACATTGTGGTGGTGGTTGACTCGCTGCGCGCACAGCGCGGGTTGATCGGCGCCGGTAAGCAGCCGGGTAACAGCGCCTGGTATCAGGCCATGACTCAATCCCATGCCAGTGAAGTGCCGGTGTACGGTGTGCCGGTGCAGACCCGCGAGCTGTTCGGCGTGTTGCACCTCAAGGGCTTTGTGATTGACGACAGCGTGCTGTACAGCGGTGCCAGCCTGAACAACGTGTACCTGCACAAGTTCGACAAGTACCGCTATGACCGTTATCACCTGATCCATAGCCAACCGCTGGCTGATTCCATGCAGCACCTGGTGGAGCACGGCCTGATCACCTCCAATGCGGTGCATCGCCTGGACCTGCCGAACCCGCCCACCACCCGCAGCCTGCGCAATGATATCGGCGACCTGCGCAGCCGCCTCAAGCATGCGGCCTACGACACCACTACCGGGCTGCTGCCCAACGGGCACATGTCGGTGAGCCCATTGCTGGGTGTCGGCAAGAACAACCCGCTGAACCGGGTGATCCTCGAACTGATCGCCAGTGCCCAGCACCAGTTGACCATCTGCACGCCGTACTTCAACTTGCCGCTGCCGGTGACCCGGGAAATCAACCGCGCCCTCGCGCGCGGCGTGAAGGTTGACATCGTCGTCGGCGACAAGACCGCCAACGACTTCTACATCCCGCCCAGCGAGCCGTTCAAGGTGATCGCGGCGCTGCCCTATTTGTATGAAATCAGCCTGCGCCGCTTCGCCAAACGCCACCAGCCGATGATCGAAAGCGGCCAGTTGAACCTGCACCTGTGGCGTGATGGCGACAACACTTATCACCTCAAGGGCCTGTGGGTCGACCAGCGCTACACCTTGCTCACTGGCAACAACCTCAACCCGCGGGCGTTCCGCCTCGACCTGGAAAACGCCTTGCTGATCGATGACCCGCAAGGCCAGTGGCTGGGGCCACGGCGTACTGAGCTGGCGCAGATTTTCCAGCACACCACGCGCATCGAGCGTTACCAGCAACTGCAGACGCTGGTGGATTATCCGCAAGCGGTCGGCAAGTTTCTGCGACGGGTCAGCCGGGTGCGGATCGAGCGGTTGCTTTACCGCATCTTGTAACTCCCTGGTTTCGCCGACCCTGTTCAGAATCCTCCTACGTCCTTGATTGGGGCGCCTTTGTAATCTGCCGGTGGACGGTTCTTAGGGACAAGAACTCTTGCGATCAATCGTGAAGAGAACTTGAAATGTCGACAAATATTACAAATCGCTTGACCACGGCTAATTACTTTTTGACTGGTCGCGATGGCGACACGGCAACCCTTAAACCCGTCATTGATCCAAGCCCTTCGGGTCGGGTCGGCGAAGCTGAAAATTCAACGGTTACAGGCTCGCCACGGCAGTGGGCAGGGCAGTTGGCGCAAGTCAGGCTTGACCAGCCCTTTACACGCGAAAGGCGCGCAATTGCTTCAGCCAGCTTTCACAGTCCGGCTAAAGCAGAGCTAAAAAGTCCGGGTTTTCCAGCGTCAGAAGCCGCGAAAAAAGCTGATGAGCGACTGCAAAAAAACCTCGTTCGATGGCTAATTACCAGCGTCCCCACTCAGCGCACAATTCCTAACAACTCCTCGATCAAACCCTTCATTGATGCCTTCAACGACGCAGTGCGCGCGCCACAGGTGATGGCCTGGTTCAGTTCCAAAGGTTTGGATTTATCGACAGTGCGTGTTTTCAGCGATGCGGTTGAAGGCACGGTGATTGAAAACGGTGAGAAAATCACGCGAAGGTTCACCTTTACCGACGGACTTGGTTGGGGGGCCGTCGGCGCAAAAGTAGCCGAAGCTGTGAGCAGGCTAAGCCCTGATAATTATGGGGTTCTGCTGCCGGATA
The DNA here is from genome assembly GCF_045447305.1 of Pseudomonas sp. D47. NCBI lineage: Bacteria > Pseudomonadati > Pseudomonadota > Gammaproteobacteria > Pseudomonadales > Pseudomonadaceae > Pseudomonas > Pseudomonas sp. D47. The sequence continues at coordinate 72,260 of NZ_JBJGXU010000013.1, forward strand.
TGAACACGGGGGAGTTTCGCTCCATCGACGCGATTCTTGATTTTTACGCTGTGGCACCACCGAGCAACCCAGAAGAGCGCGCCGCGCTTGGCAAACAGCTTAGAAAGCAGGGCTGGCCGCCGATAAGCGAAGCCAAACGTAACCTATGGCGCGGGAAGTTCAACGAACTTGTGCGGGCCAACAGTGATATCAATGACCGCATTCACACGACGTCACAACTGCAGACGCTGGTTCAAGGCAAGGGAGAGGGTGAAACGCTCGACCTGGGTGGTCAGCTCGCAGTCGTTAGTACAGGGTCGACGCTGACGTCGCTCAGTCAGGATATACGTGAGTTCTTTGTCAATTGGCTGGCGAGGCCAGCGTTCAAGACGTTCATTGATAAGTCCGGGCTTGGCCGTGAAGACAGCGTTTACAGGGTATCCGATGGCAACCTTGAAATACGCGACAGCGCTAACAAATGGCGGCCTCTGCAACGCGCTCTTGAGGATGAGATCAGTAAGGTTCAGGTAGGCGGTAGTGCCGCTGATCAAACGGCTATCACGACCCTTAGTAACGATTTTCAGCGGCTCGTGGCGTTGAGCAAATCCACGGGTAACGCCCTATATTCGCGTCCCATGTACGATGTGCGTCAGGTCCTGGCGTATTCCGGGCTTGGGGCACCCAGTACGGTTGCGCAAGTGAAGTCGGCCATCGCCTCGCTTTCCGATACTGTGCCGCCCTCGTCGAACGCTGCAGAGCCTGTCTTTTTCGAGTCCTCTAAGGCCTCTTCAAACGCCGATCGATTACTCCAGTTATCGCTGGGTGGCTCAGCCTTGATGAGTGTGGCAGACAAGAACGTCCAGCTCCTGCCCGGCACCACTATTTTTCCCCTCTACGATGCCTACCGCGCGGCGTTTAATACGCTGGAACTCAAAGCTTGGTTCCTGAGCAAGGGCATGGCGTTGTCGTCGGTGGTTATCAAGCCTGACTCGGTCAGTGGCATGGTCACTTGTAACGGTGTAACGAGTATGAAAACCTTCACCACCAGTGATGGATCGGGCTGGTGGCAAGCCAGTACAACGTTGCGTATTGCTGCGCAGGGCCTTGACCCTCGGGGGAGGGGCATACCGTATGCCAGCGATGATAACGACGGCTTTTCCCGTGATGTGATTCTGCGGTGGTATGGCGTGCAGCCTCCGGCCAGCGATGGCAAATTGACGCGGGCCAAGCATGATCTATTGAAGGCCGATTGGTTCGCATTGCCACCGGCTAAAAAAGCTGAGCGTGAGCGTCGCGTGGAAACGAGTCTGAAGGCTATTGACTCGCTGGATCAGCGCGCCCAGATGACAACCATCCTTACAACGCTTATCGCAGACAAGCCCGATGGCGAAGCGGTTGCACTGCGAGGTATCAAGGTGCCAATCAACAGCGCCTCGGCGCAGGCTCGGATCGGCGCCACTGAGGTGCAAATCGAAGACCTCCTGCGAGCCCACGGGATGGCGCCGCCAAAGACCGTGGGGGCATTGCGTAATATCGTGCAATGGCTCACCGCGACATTAGCGCCGCCTCCGCCCCAGGGAAACTACTCCCAGCTACTATCGAGCGATTGGGCGCCAGGGTACTTGTCTGCCGCTGACAAAACGTATTTGGCCCATTTGAGCGATGAAGATTCGCCGCGTAGTCCGAACACGTCCAGCCTCCTGCGTGTGCTGGATGTGGGCGGGATTCTTGAGAAAAAACCACTCGATGTTTTGCGTAATCAGGCGGATCGCTTCTTGGATAAGCTACTCGGCAGTCGCGTGGCGAGGCAGTGGGGCGACGAGATCGCCGGCAAGCGGAATTTTCGCGGGGCTTCGGGAACAACCCAACTGACAGCCCAGGAAAGCGCGCAATGGGTCATTGCCGCGGTAAAGCTGCAGATAGATCCTGACAGCCCTGGGCGCCCAGGAACAGTCGCCGGGTTTGATATCTATCAGGCAGGCAACAGCGGAAAAAGCATGGCCCAGCTGCGGGCGGATATCGAAGCCCACCTCATGAAAAACAAGCGGCTCGACCCCAAGGCTGCGGCGCTGGTTGCCCATCTATTCCTGGCAAGCGCGGCGCCTGAGCTTCTCGTAAGGGACATCCCAGCCACCCTGCGCGTGGGCTCCATGGAATGGTCCGACCTGCGCCTGGGCGTTGCAATGGCAGAGCGCCTGGGTGGTGCAGGGAGTTCGCGGGCCATGAGTTATAAGGAAATCATGAGCTTCAGCCGCCTGTCGCCTCGAACGGAGCAGGAAGCGGCTGTGTTGGATAACTATGGGGTCGACATATTGATGGAGTGGGGCCTGATGCAGGGGCTTTACACCAAGGCGGCGGACGGTCGATACACACCGCAGCAGCATGAGCTGGCTGCTAAAGCCTTCGATGACCAACGCAAGCAACTTGTACACGCTCTGAAGATGTTTGTTGTACCGGTGCCGAATCGAAAAGACTTGGCGATGACGCATTTGCAAAAGGAGTTTGCGAACCTCAGCGTTGAACAGTTGTTAGCTCTGAGGGTAGGCGTTGCAAGCCAGAAAGAGCGTCGCAACATGAAGGGGTCTGAACCGACGACTCGCTCTTTGGTGGAAACGTACATGACCGGCGATCTTAAAAAGGGTCGCTGGATGCTGCTGGCTCCAGGCGAGGAGGTGCCTCAACCGCCCAAGCAAACAAGCCCGTTTGACTTTAACCGAGGCCTGAGCAAGGACGACCAAGCGGCTGTTGATAAAAATGTTGTGGTCTTGGACGCCAAGATTGCCAACTTACCCAATATAGAGGACCTATTGCCCGGCGAAGTTGACACCTACTTGAACAACCTGAAGGAAGGTTTGAGCACTGTCACGAAGCGTATGATTGCGGACCTGAGTTTGCCTGACCGCCAGGCCCTGGAGTTTGGTGAAGTCAAGCTGTTTACCTTGCGCGAGCAAGTCGATCTTGTGCCTACGTTGGATCAGACAGCTGAGCAACGCGAGGAACGGCGAGGGCGAAAAGGGACATTGATAAGCAGCAAGTACGAGGGAACGACCCGCTATTTTGAAGTGTTCCCGGATAAGATGCTGATCGTCAAACGCGGCGATCTTCCAGAACATTTGACCCTGGATGGTAGCCTGGAAGATGTTCCCAAGACTTATGGGCCGTGGGCGCCCACCATCACTCAATTGCAAAACGGGGCTGTGGAGTCGTTTGATTTCAAAGCCTACAGCTCCAGCGCGTCTCCTCGGCCTGGTGCGACGTCGCCCGGCATTATCATCGAACAACTGGGTGGCACGTTGCAGGCCCCACCTGAACACGCCGGCGCGCCAACCGTTGTGCCCGACAGTTTTGCATCAGCTCGAACCCAGTCGATTGTCGAACGGATAATGCAGGGCAATTTTGTTCATCACCGCGACACCGTATTGAAGGCTGCCAAGGGTGAGTTACCGCTGGAGGAACAGCGCACGCTGTTGAGCAACAACAAGAGCATTCTGTTGAGCATGATCCCCTTTGTAGGCGCGATGATGGATTTCTCTAATGGCAAATTTGTCGAAGGTACGAAAGGGCTGATTGTCGATACAGCAGGCGCCTTAATAGGTGGCGCAGCGTCCAGCTTGAAACCTTTAATAAAGTCCACAAAAGTCATTGCTCCCTTCGGAGCCAAGGCTTTTCAAGTACTGGAAAAGGGTGTGGTCACCGTCAGTGCTTTTTTAAACCCGCTGGATGGTTCGGCGGATCTGTTGGTAGCCGGTACAAAAGGCATCTTGGCGTTGCCTAAATTGTTGGCCAAGAGCCCGCAGTTGGATGCGTTGACCGCGCTGGGTGCCGTGGAGGAAAAGTTGCGCACCTACCTTGCGGTGAGTAGCGGCGTTAAAAAGGCGGGGAAGGCCTCAAAAACTGGCCTGCAGTCTGTCTCTTCCGAAGGAGAAAAAAAGAAGGGCGATGGTACGACGACGCAGGTCGATGGATTTTTGTACGTCATTAACCCGAGAACAGGTTTACCGATGGGCACGCCGCTGGATGTCTCTAATCCGCTGAGCATGATAAAGGCCTAAGGCAACGCCCCAAGTTCCCGGCCGCCTTAATGGCGGCACGGGAGCGGTTGGATCAGTTCAAGCCCAACTTACCGCGCAGTGTCGACAGGTCTTCAGCCAAGGTATTGACCGGGCCCACCAGCGCCTTGCGGTCGTTTTCCTTCACCTTGTCGTAGGTCTCAAAGCCACCCTCCTTGGTTTTGTACTTGGCCAGGATCTTATCCACGGCGGCAAAATTCTTGTCGACCTTGGCCAGGAAGGCCTTGTCTTGCTTCTCGATCTGGCCACGGAACAGGTCGACGATTTTCTTCGCGCCATCGATGTTGCCCTGGAAGTCATACAGGTCGGTGTGGCTGTAGCGGTCTTCTTCACCAGAGATCTTGGTGGCGGCGACTTCTTCCAGCAACGCTGCGGCACCGCCGACCACTTTTTCTGGCGGGAAGGTCAGGCCATCCACACGGGTTTTCAGGTCATTGACGTCGGTGTTGAGTTTGGCGGTCAGGGTTTCCAGACCTTTGGTGCTGTTCTGGGAGAACAGCGCGTATTCGATGCGGTGGAAACCGGTGAAGTCTTCGGCGGTCACGCCTTTTTCGTGATCGTCGACACGCGAGTCGATCGAGGCATCAAGGTCGCTGAACAGCTCGGCGATCGGCTCGATGGACTCATAATGCACGCGGGTTGGCGCGTAGAGCTTCTTGGCGGTGGCCAGGTCGCCTTTGTCGATGGCGTCGGTGAACGCTTTGGTCTGGGTGACCAGCTCACCGATTTCTTCGGTGACGTAGATCTTGTAATCCGATACCGGGCCTACCAGGTCCAGCGGGGCGGTAGCGGCGAGCGCTGCCAGCGGCGAAAGGGTCATTAACAACGACAACGCGATAGTCGACTTCTTCATGGGACGTTTTCCGCTCGGGTTTGTTTTAGGTGTTGGCAGTGGTTTGAGGGTGCGTTGCGGCGAGCAGCGTGCGCCCAATGAAATCCTTGGGGCCGGTGACCCCCGGCAAGGTGAAGAAGTACCCACCGCCGACCGGCTTGAGGTATTCCTCCAGGGGCTCGCCGTTGAGCCGGGTTTGCACACTGATAAAGCCTTTCTCCAGGTCAGCCTGGTAGCAGATAAACAACAGCCCCATGTCCAGCTGACCGTTTTTGTTGACGCCGTTGGAGTAGTTGAACGGCCGACGCAGGATCAGGTTGGCCTGAGTCTGCGGGGTGCGCGGGTTGGCCAGGCGGATGTGGGCATCGAGCTTGGTCAATTTGCCTTCGGGGTCCTTGCTGTAATCAGGCACCTGGGCTTCTGTGTGGCCATCCATCGGCGCGCCCGTTGGCTTGATACGGCCGATGATGCCTTCCTGTTCTTGCAGCGGGGTACGGTCCCAGCGCTCAACGAAGTTGCGGATGATGCGCACGGCCTGGTAGCTGCCATTGGCGGCCCAGGCGGGTTCGTCGCTGCTGGGTTGCACCCAGACAATCTGGTCCATGGCCTTGGCGTCGTTGGAGTCCGGGTTGGCCGAACCATCACGAAAGCCGAGGAAATTACGTGCGCTCTGGGCCGGCGTGCCAGGCTTGGCAGGCGCCTGGGGCGGCACGCTGCCTTCCTGCTTCCAGCGCACCAACAGCAGGTCCGGCAGGTTCTTCACGATGTCGCGCAAGGCGTGGATATTGGTGTCCGGCGTGTTCGAGCTGAATTGCAGGCTCAGGTCGCCGTGACACTGCGCAGGTTCGAGCGCGTCGTTAGGGAAACCGACCATGCGGCTCAGGCGCTTGGGTTTTGCCGCGGTAAGGCCGAAGCGCTCGTCGAACAGTGACTCGCCAACGGACACGGTAATGGTCAGGTTGTCGGGGCTGACCACCGGGCCGAGAATGCCGGAATCGGTGGGCGGCAGTTTCGGGTCGACTTGTGGCACGGTGCCGCCGGTCATCAGGAACGCGATGCGCTCGTTCAGGGTGCGGAACAAACGCTCCAAGTCTTCACGGTCGTTGGCCAGTACGTCGAACGCCACCAGCATGCCGCAGGCCGGGCGTGGGGTGACGATGCCGCTCTGGTGCTTGCCGAAAAAGTCGTGGTGGTCCTGGGTCTTGTCACTGCGCGGTGCGGTGGTGACTTGCTCGGCCGCAGCGGCCATGGCCGGGCAGCTCAGGGTGCTGCCGGCAATCGCGGCGCCGGTGGCCGCCATGCCCAGCAGGACTCGGCGGCGTTGCGCGCAAAACTGTTCTGAATCACTCATGTAGTAGGTCGTCTTCACTGCAGGCCGGAAAGGCCAAGGGCGGGGTCGATTCCATCGAGTGCAACGGCCAGAGCCTTGGCCTTGTCGGCGATCTGCTTGCGCTGATCGGCGGTGACGCTGTCGTAGCGGCTAAACTGGCCGTCGACTTTCAAACCATTAAGCTGTGCATCGAAGGCGGCGAGGGCGCTGTCGATCTTGGGCAGCACGTCAGCTGCAGACTTGGCCAACAACGGGCGCATCAACTCCACCACCTTGTGGGCGGCTTCCAGGTTGGCGGCAAAACCGTTCACGTCGATATGGCTGTAGCGTTCCTCTTCACCGCTGGCGGCGCGCACGTCCGCCAGGCTGTTGAGGTTGCGCACCACAATGCTCACCAGTTGCTCCGGTGGCAGCGATTGGGCCAGCAGTTGTTGCTTGAGCGTGGTGACGTCGGTGACCAAGCGCTGGGCAATCGGCGCCAAGCCATCGAGGCTGCGTTGCTGGAACAGGCTGTATTCCAGGCGGTGGAAGCCACTGAACGCCGGGTCGTGCTCGCGTTTTTCAAAGTAGTCGGCGCGTGCGTTGATCGCGTTGTCCAGTTCGGCCAGGCGTTGCGATGCCGGTGCCAGGCGCTGGTAGGCCTCACGGGCCGGCACATACAGAGCCTGCGCCTGGGCCAGGTCGCCGGTCGCAATAGCCTGCTGCAGGGCGGTCACGGCCTTGACCAGTGCACTGCCTTGGCCACTCAGGTACACGCGGAACTCCGACAGTGGGCCGATAAAGGCCACCATCGACGGCTTGGCCTTGGCCTGGGCGTCGGACTCAGCCGTCGCGGTGACGTGCAACGTGCCGCGCGGGTTGCTCAGCAGGCCGCACGTGATCGCGTAGTCACCGGGCAACAGGTTGGCGTTGATCACCTGGCTCAAGCCCGGGGCGATGTTTTCGCGTTCTTCAACCACCAGCACACCGTCGAGGATTTCCCATTCCACCGCCCGGTCGGAGCGGTTGATGATGCGGAAACTGGCGCGGCCGGCAGGCACGCTCAACTCGTTGGGTTCGCAGGCGTGGCCATGGATGGTCACGGCGATTTCATTGTGGTTGGTCTGGCGCTTGGCCGCGGCCAATTGCGAGGCGTAATAGAACAACGCACCGGCGGCGATCATGACGACCACCGAGCCGGCCACCGACCAGCGCAGGGCGCGGGAGGGCGGAGCCGTTTGAGGGGTTGGGTTGGACAAGAGGCGGTCCTTACTGACTGGAAACGGAAGAGGTTTTGACGAGGGGCTTGGGTGGGGCCGAGGGCAAAAAGAACATCACCAGGGCCACCACCAGGTAGATCAGATAGGCGCCCAGGGTGCTGACGGTCGGTGCATCCTGATAGCCGAACATCCCTGCCAGCACCGAGCCCAACGGGCCATCCATCGGCAGCGTCGCGCTGAAATCGAACAGCACGGTTTGCAGGTGGTTCCACACACCAGCCTCGTGCAGGGCCTGCACCGAGTTGGCCAGAATGCCGGCCGCCACCACCAGGATGAACAAGCCGGTCCAGCGAAAGAACGCGCCGAGGTTCAGGCGCATGCTGCCGGTGTAGATCAGGAAACCAACGATGATCGCCAGGATCAGGCCGAGCAGGGCGCCTATCGGCGCGCCTGGGCCTTCGCTCTGCTGGAACACGGCGAGCAGAAAGAACACCGTCTCCAGGCCTTCGCGGGCGACGGCGAAAAACACCATGGCGATCAGTGCGATCACCTGGTGCTTGGAGCCGGCCAACGCGTGGTCGAGGGACTCATGCAGGGAATGCTTGATCGAGCGTGCTACTTTGCGCATCCAGAACACCATGGAACTGAGGATGCCCACGGCCACCAGGCCCACCACACCTTCGAACAGTTCCTGTTGTTTTTGCGGGAATTCAGCGCTGACCAGTTCCAGGCCACCGCCTACCAGCAGGGCGAGGGCGGCGGCGAGAAACACGCCGATCCACACGGCCGGCATCCACTGGCCGCGGCCGGTCTGTTGCAGGTAGCTGGCGATGATGCCAACGATCAATGCTGCTTCAATGCCTTCGCGCAACATGATTAGAAAGGGAACGAGCATTCGGCACCGCATCAAGACGTGAGAGGATGCTAATTTGTAACATAATGATACTCATTACTAAACAGCCAATATTGACCTTTGCTGAACTGCGGCTGAACGGTGGTGGCGAATCGCAACCGCCCTTATGATGCACCCCATCTTTATGCATAGCCGAACAGCCTTCTCCCATGGCGGAAAAAGACACCATCTCCATCCATCTCGTCCGTGAGGCCTTGCTGCAAAGCTGCGCGCCCGGCGCGGCCACGGTCGAAGCCTTGAGTAAAGTCGGGATTGCCCCGGCCTTGCTCGAGCAGCCCGACGCCCGCGTACCCGCCACCGCGTACGCGCGGCTGTGGCGTTTGTTGGCGCGGCGCAGGGACGATGAATTTTTTGGCATGGACCCGCGTAAGCTCAAGTCCGGCAGCCTGGCGTTCCTGTGCCGCGCCGCGATGGCGCAACCCACTCTGGGCGCGAGCCTGGAAACCGGCCTGGGTTTTCTATCCTTGATGCTGGAGCAGATGCCCGCTCAACTGGTGCGCCAACAAAGCCTGGCGGAAATCGTATTGCTCGAACCCGAGCCTAAACGCGCGTTTACCTATTTCACCTACTGGATGATCGTGCACGGCGTCGCCTGTTGGCTGGCGGGCCGGCGTATCCCGATCCTGGCCATTGAGCTGCGTTGCTCGCAACCGGGCTTCTATGACGATTACCGGGTGATGTTCTCCGACAACCTGCGTTTCAACCGGCCGCGTACCCGCATGATCTTCTCCGCTGATTGCCTGGACCTGCCGATCAAGCGCAGCCCCGAAGAGCTCAAGCGTTTCCTCGCGCATGCGCCGGCCAACATATTGGTCAAGTATCGCGACCCCGACAGCCTCGCCAACCGCATCAAGCACGACCTGCGCCAACTGCCGCCAGACACGTGGCCGGAAACTGACGGCCTGGCGGCCAGCCTCTGCATTTCTGCCTCAACCCTGCGTCGTCGTTTGGCGGACGAGGGCCAGACTTATCAGGGGCTTAAAGACAGTGTCCGTAAAGAGCTGGCAATTGTCTGGCTGGCCGAGGCCGACATCAGTTTTGTTGAAATCGCTGCGCGATTGGGGTTTGCCGATGTCAGCTCATTCTACAAAGCCTTTCGCAAATGGTCCGGTTCCAACCCGGGGCACTACCGCAGTTTGATCCTGAGTGACGCGTTGCCGTCTGTGTGACACAAGGCTCAGGCGTGGTAATTCGTACATATACTTTGCTAAAGCAGCTTCGGAAGAAGCTGATCCTGTTGCGGCGAGCGGTTCTCAGACTATTAGGCTCCTTTCTCTGGAGTACTTTTAATGAGCCTATCCCGCATTGATTCAGGCAGCCTTGCGCTCTTGCCTCAATCAAATCCGCCAACTAATGAGCTGAACCTGGCGACGTCGATCGCTCAGTCGGACCTGCCGGCTGATGAGGTTAAGACAAACGCTGACGCAGAACTGGCCACATTGCTGGCTGACAAGCACCAGGACGATTGGCGGGGGCAAAAACTGTCGCCACAGACGTCGGTCGGCAAATGGCTGGACCTTTTTATTCAGTCGTGGAACACGCCGCCCGTGCAGGCTTGGGTAAAGGCGCACAATTTCGTGATGCCTAGGTTTCACATCGTCGGCTCCACCCTGACGGTTACATCGCTCGTAGGCGACAAAGAAAAAACCACCACGTTTACCCCTTCTGACGGAACCGGTTGGTGGCCGATAGGGCAGCAGGTCATTGCCAGTGCTGCCATGCTTGATCCGCAAGGGAAGGGCCTGAGCGGTAACCCTGGAACCCACCTTCAGCCCTCTGAGATCGCGGCGTTCTACGGCCTGAATTGGCCGATCAGCCAGGCCGATGCCGAACAACTCAACGCCAACGGTTTTCCAGTCAAGCGCGTGAGAGAAGATCCCATGCGCTCACCTGAAATACGCAAGCTGGCAGCGCGTGAGTTTATGGATGTAGAAAATGAAACCGCACTGATAAAGACGCTGCTCGGTAAAGTCCAAGACAAACCAGACGATGAGCAGATCGACCTGAGTACGATTTTGCAGGGCATAAAACCAGGGTCGTCACTCGCCATCGCCAATCGGGCGGGGCTCAAACTACTACAGCCCCTGATGCGTGACCCCATGATGGCGTCTATCTTGCGCGCTTACCGGACCGACTCGAATGCTCAAGTTCGGCTAGTGGATGGGCAGCTGTTTATAAACGCCTACGGCAAACTTGACGCGTGGCGTAACGTGACGGCAACCGTTCTGACCCATCCAAATCTGGCGGAAATACTCAACAGGGCCATCCAGCACTCGGAAAAAAGTGCAAAAATCATCAGCTCTCAATCAAGCACTGACGTATGGCAGCTGCTTCGGTTTGCAACCGAGAACGAATTGCCGGCCACCCTTTCTGTCAGCGAGTTGCGCAATGTTTTGAACTGGAAGCTCAACCCACTGGCGCCGCAACCGTCACTGGGCAGCCATGCCCGAAGTTATCTTGGGGATAAGCAATCACCTGATTCCCTGAGCGCCGAGCAACGCATCAGAGTACGCCGCACAGCGCCCGAAACCAGCATACCGCCGAAGTTGACGCTGCTCGATTGTTCACCCCAACCATGGGTAGGCAAGAGCCCGGCACACATACGCGAGAATGCCGATGAGCTGATTACCCAAGCATTGACTCAAGGCGCTGGATTGGGCCGTTGCGAACCCATTCTTACTGCGTTGAAAGACGATCCGTTATCTGCAACCGGCGATGCTTCGCCAAGCTATCGCAAACAGATGATCATCACCCGTGATCTGCTGGTGATTGATCCAACGCTGGGTACGCAACGTAATCATATTGCCGGCTACAATCTGTATTCAGCCTCGAACACAGGAAAAACGCTGGTGCAGGTGCGTACTGAGCTTGAACAGTACATCGCCAAAGAAAAGCAGTTGCCCCTCGAGCAAGCAATAGTCGTCACACATGCTTTATTAGCGACTGCTGCTCCCGAGTTCTTGGTAAAGGGGGCGGATACAGTACAGGTGGGGACGTTGTCACTGGTAAACCTGCGCGTTCAAACCGCGCTGGTGGAAATGGCATCCCAAGGCAGTTCACGCCTGATGAGCGCACAACAGCTTGGCTCACGCGCCTTGCTGACACCGCTATCGCCTGAGCACAAGCAATTGCAAGCAATGGAAAGTGCAGGGCCTATTTACGACTGGGCCTTGGCCCAAGGGGTGGTGACCGACAGGGATGACTACTCACCCTCGGCACTCAACACCGCGCTGACTGCTTACACTCAACGCCTGGCCGACAGCCGTTTAATGGCGACTGATTTTGACAGGGCCAAGTCAGCGCTTAAAACCCGTGTTGAAGCGGGCGAGCAGGAGTTGGCGAGGGTGTGCCCTGGCTTTAGTAAGTTTCTCAATAAGCCAACGGTTTTGTTTGACCCAGCGTCGTCAATTGTCAGCAGCCGGATAGTTGATTTTGTTGCCAGCACGGCCAGTAACGCATTGGGTGGGCCTCAAGGGACGGCATTCGAGCTTGCCGCCGGGCCTTGCTCCATCAGAGACCTCTATTTATCAGGCCAGTTGACGGCTGGAAATTTAAACTCAAAAAAATGGACATTTATTGATCCACTGGATAAAGCGGTATTTGAGATATTAAAAATCAAGCTCGCGCAGTTGAAGCCGGTGCACGAAGTGTTTCATCACCCCTTCATGCTCGCAACGTTCAGCCTTGCGAGCGCGAGCGTCACCGCGACGAAAATGCTGATGAGCGATATGCCTGTCGAAGATAGACGGCGGTTGGAATTTGGTGAGGTCACCGTCTATGGGGCTTCAATGTCTCAGCGGCCCGAGAAGGGTGAGCTTACTCAAGAGCAGGCCCAGCAAAAAATAGGACCTATTCTATTTGTCAAAGATGCATCGGGCGCCAAGTGTTATGAGTTGTTCCCGTTGACTAATCAATACGTAGAACGCCCAGCGTTGTGCGCGTCGATGAGCAGCCTGAGCGAGTTGTATAATAAAAACGCCTTAAAGGATTGGCCCATCCTGCGCAAAAGTGACCATCCTTCACTGCCGGTTGATATTCAAACCAGCTGGCACTTCGAACCTGCGCCACAGAGTCAGGGCCTACCCGGCGATTTACCTAATACTTATTCATCGAGTCGGACAAACGAAATCTTGAAGGTGCTGGCGGACGAGCATTTGCTTGTCAACCCCAGGTTCCTGCTGACGCAGGCCGCAGGCTTGACGTACAACGAGGCGTTTCAGCAGCGCTTGGATGCCATGGATACCTTTGTCATCAATACCTTGATTCCGTTCAAAGGCAATATTGAAGAGCTCGCGTCGGGCAACCGTCGGCGCATGATCATCGGTGGTTTCGGGCTGGGCGTGGAAATTATAGGCGCTCTGTTCGTGGTCTACGGTGCTTTCAATGGCATAGCAAAGGGCGCCTCGGTAGCGACCAAACTTGCAGCGCTTGGTAACGCAGCGCTATCGATGTTCAATCTTCCGGGGGCGGTTACGGGCACCGCGAAGTCTTTATTTCGACTCACCTCAGCCGGCGTCACTGGCGTGGGCGCGGTAGTGCCTAAAGCATTGGGTAAAGGGCTGGTTAATCTTAGAAAGTTGGCAGGTGGCGGTGGTAAAAATACCCAGAGTTTAATCAGGCTATCGCCAAACGGGGCAGTGCCCAAAGAGGCCATTGATCTACTCGGGAACACCGGCTTGATCAACACGACTTATGGCACGAACGATATTATCCAGCAATCACCGCCGACGGTGTCGTCGGGCAGTACTATTTCCCTGGCAACATAGATAATCACGACGATTGCTTCGAGCAGGGAGGCTCATCACTGGCCGGTATATTCAGAGACTGCGCGCAACACATAAGGCAAAAAATCGCCTGGATGCGCCCCACCAGAGGGTTGGGCAGCGAACTGAAATGTGTACACATGAATGCTTAGAAGCGTTCGGACAATTCCGATTTTGAGGGCGGAGGGCGGTTTTCAGAATGCGCTCACCTTCAAACTGGAGAATGTTCATGGGTTTAATTAACGTCGATGCAGGACAACGTTCGCACAGTGAATCGTTTTTCGGCACCCACGCCAACGTTTACGGGGACGAGCTCCCCAATCCGCAGGTGACCGTTCTGCCGGATTCATCCGCTCATAACCTCAATTTGCCGACGCAACCCTTTGGGTTGGATTCGTCGGTGAGTGTGCAAAAAAAAGCTGACGATGAACTGGCCAAATTTATGGCCGACGTGCACGCCGACAGCGGATTGTGGCGGCCGCTGTCGGCAGACACATCGGTCGGCAAGTGGCTGGGCCGTTTCAACCAGTCGTGGGGAACGCCTGCAATACGGGCCTGGATGAAGGCGCAACATTTCGTGCCTCGCTCGCTTCGTCTACACGGCAGCACGCTGACAGCACAATCGATCGTGGACGGCAAAGTCACCCATCGCACGTTTACGCCGTCAGACGGGTCTGGTTGGTGGCCGCTAGGGCGACAGGCCATTGCCAGCGCTGCCGTACTTGACCCGCAACAGTCAGGCTTGGTCGGCGGCTCCCGGGCTGTTCTCTGGCCGGAAAACGTCATGGCGTTCTACGGCGCAACCTGGCCTCTCAACAATGCGCAGGCGGGCCAACTCAGGATCAGCGGTTTCCCCGCAGTGGGGGTGACGGATGACCCCCTGCGCTCCCCAGACGTTCGGGAACTGGCATCGCGCGAGTTCATGGGCACAGAGCAAGAAGCCGCGCTGATAAAGCAATTGCTCGGCGTCATCAAGGACAAGCCTGGCGATGAGCAAATCGATTTAGGCATGATTGTTCAGGCCATTACGCCAGGGTCCTCATTCGCCTTTGCCAATAAGTCAAAACCCCAACTGTTGAAGAACCTGAGGGACCATCCCTACCTGCTGCCTATCTTGCGAACGTGCGAAGCGGATTGGAACGCTCAAGTTCGGCTGGTAGATGGGCAGTTGTTTATCAAGAGCCGTGGTCGCCTCGGGCAATGGAACAACGTGACCGCGCACGTAAGAGCCAAGGCGGATCTGGTCCCCCTTCTTGATAACGCTATCGAACAGGCGAAAACGACCGGTAATATCATCAATTCAGGCGCAAAAGCTGACGCGCAGCAGCTGCTGCGCTTTGCCGGGATGGACGAGTTGCCTGCCAAGGTCAGTGCCTTGGAGCTGCACAACGTGCTGAACTGGAAACTCAACCCGCTGCCGCCAGGGTCGGAATTGGGCAGCTATGCCCGAGACTTTCTGACGGACCCGCAATCCCCAGCGTCCCTGAGCGATGGGCAACGTATCAGAGTACGCCGGACAGCGCCCGACGCCAGCATACCGCCGAAGTTGACGGTGCTCGATTGTTCGCCCAAACCATGGGCAGGCAAGCGCTCGGAGTACATACGCGAGAATGCCGACGAGCTCATTACCCAGGCGCTGACTCAAGGCGCAGGACTGAGGCGTTGTGAACCCATTCTTACGGCATTAAAAGACGATCCATCCGATGCGACCGGGGAGGCTTCGCCAAGCTATCGCAAACAGATGATCATGACCCGTGATTTGCTCGTCATAGACCCCACGCTGGGTGCGCAACGCAATCATATTGCTGGCTACAACCTGTATTCAGCGTCCAATACCGGAAAAACACTCTTCGAGGTGCGTACTGAGCTTGAACAGCACCTGGTCAAAGAGAAGAAGCTGCCCCTTGAGCAAGCGATATTGGTCACACATGCGTTGTTGGCGACCGCGGCTCCCGAGTTTCTGGTAAAGGGGGCAGATAAAGTACGTGTGGGGACGTTGCCACTTGTCAGCCTTCGCGTTCAAACCGCACTGGTGGAAATGGCTTCCCAAGGCAGTTCGCGCCTGATGAGCGCTGAACAGCTCGGCTCACGCGCCCTCCTGACGCCTCTCTCAACTGAACACGAACAACTGCAAGCAATGGAAAATGCAGGGCCTATTTACGATTGGGCCCTGGCACAAGGGGTGGTGACCGACAGGGATGATTACTCGCCTGCGGCACTCAAGGCCGCGCTGACTGCTTACAGTGACCGCCTGGAAGACAGCAGCATAATGGCGACTAATATTGATACCGCCAAACCACTCCTTAAAACCCGTTTTGAAGCGGGCGAAAAAGAGCTGGAGAGGGTGGCGCCCGGCTTTAGTACGTTTCTGAATAAACCAACGGTTATAGTTGAGACGAGTTCGTTACTTTCTTCCGGGGGGATCGATTTGTTTGCGGACACGCTCAGTCAATGGTTAGGCGGGTCCGGAGGGACTGCACTCGCGCAAGCCGCAGGACCGGCTTCCCTCAAGGACTTATATCTGTCAGGCGCATTGACGGCTGAAAATATAAACACCAAAGCGTGGAAATTTGTTGATCCTCTGGATAAACAGCTATTTGAGACGTTAAAAACAAAACTCATGGGCCTGAAGCCGATCCACGATGTGTTTCATCATCCCTTCAGTCGTGGGATGGTCAACTTTGCAAGTGCAAACTTCATTGCAACCAAGATGCTGATTAGCGAAATGCCTGTAGAAGACAGAAGGCGGTTGGCGTTTGGTGAGGTCACCGTCTATGGCGCCTCGACTCAAGACGGTGATCTCACTCAAGAACAGGCCCAGGAAAAAATAGGGCCTATTTTATTCCTCAAGGACGCGGCGGGCGCCAACGTGTATGAGTTGCTCCTCAGGACGCAAGAGTACGTGGAGCGCCCGGATCTGATTGACGCCATGAAGCACATGAGCGATTCAGGTACCAACGCCTTTGGGTACATCATGCGCCAGCGCAGTAACCCGACGCTGCCGGTTGATATTGACGTCAAAGGGCACTTTCCAGCCGTAAAGAATCGGGCCCTCTCAGGGGACTTGCCGAATACCTATTCGTCGAAACGGACAACTGACCTTCTTAAGGTGTTGCGAGAGGAGGACGTGCTTGTCAACCAGCAGTTTATGCTGAATCAAGCATTAGGCGTGACGTATAACGAGGCCATTCAGCAGCGTTTGGATGCCATCGATAGCTTTATTATCAATACCCTAATCCCGTTCAAAGGCAATATTGAAGAGATTTCGTCAGGCGACCGCCGTCGCGTTGCCATGGGCGCTATCGGGCTAGGCGTGGAGACTGTAGGCGCTCTGTTCGTGGTGTCCGGTGCTGTCAGCGGCGTCGCCAAGGGCGCCGCAATAGCGTCCAAACTTTCAACTATTGGTAAGACAGTGCTATCGATGCTTAATCTTCCTGGGGCAGTTGTCGGCACAACGAAATCGATCATTCGCCTCAGTGCAATGGGCGTCAGAAGTGTGGGGGTGGGGACGCCTAAAATAGTGGCGAAAGGACTCGCCACGCTCAAAAACGTGATGGGTGGTAGCCGTAAAGGTACCCAGGGTTTAATCAGGACGTCACCAACGTTGAGCGCCCTTAAAGAGGGTAAAACGTTATTGGAGAACACCAGTTTACTCAATACCATTAATGGCACGGTTGATTTTTTCCAGCAGTCGCCGCCAACGGTGTCAGTCGCCAGTGTTGTTCCGCTGACAACTTAAACAGTAAGGTTTTTTTGTTCGAGCAGGGATGCTCACCCTTAACCCGTTTAAACGGGGCACGCTGCGCCACACCGACAATCGTCGAACGTCTGCAACACCGAACCCAAAGGGTTCATCTCATGACCTTCCAAGAAATCATCAGCAAAAAAAAGCCCCGCGACCGAATGGACCGCAGGGCTAAAGATTGGCTGGATGCGACCAACCAAAGGAGCTCTTTACATCACTTGCTGCTGGCGACGACCGTGTCCGGCTGCCAGCCGCCACCGAGGGCCTTGTAGATCGCGACAATCCCGCGATACAAGTCCACTTCGGCCTGGGCCTGGGAGTCTTCAGCGGCCAGACGCTCACGTTGCGCGTCGAGCAGCACCAGGAAGTCCACCGTGCCTTCGCGATAACGGATCGCCGCAAGGTCGGCAGCCGCGCGACTGGACTCACTTTGGCGGATCAGCGAGACCAGGCGCTGCTGGCGTTTGCCGTAATCACTGAAGGCATTTTCCGACTCTTCCAACGCCAGCAACACCTGCTGCTCATAGGTCGCCAGGGCGCCATCGGCTTCAGCGTTCGCGCCGCGCAAACGTGCGCGCACGCTGCCCAGGTCAAACGCCGCCCAGGTAATGCTCGGGCCCAGGGACCAGGCATTCGCTGCGGCCGAGCCGATCTGCGAACCGCGCCCGGCGGTAAAGCCGAGGAAACCGCTGAGGCTGACCCGTGGGAACAGGTCAGCCTTGGCCACGCCGATACGCGCGGTGGCGGCGGCCAGTTTGCGTTCAGCGCTGAGAATGTCCGGGCGCCGTTGCAGCAGTTGCCCCGGGTCACCGATCGGCAACGCCTTGGCAATCGCCGGCAGGTCTTTGGGGCTCAGGTCCACGGTGAGCTTGTCGGGGCGCTGGCCGAGGAGGGTGGCGATGCGGTTACGTTCGCGCACTTGCTCGGCCTGCAGTTGCGGCACGCTGGCTTCAACGGCGGCCAGACGCGCATCGGCGCGTTCCACATCGAGCTGATCACCGACGCCGGCATCACGCAGGCTGACGGTAATAGTGCGCGATTCCTGCTGGTTCTTCAGGTTGTCCAGGGCAATGCGTTCACGCAACTGCGCACCGCGCAGCTGGCCGTAGGCGTCCACCAGTTCGGCAATCATGGTGACTTGCAGTTGATACAGATCAGCTTCGGCCACCTGCTGGTCAGCATCGCTGGCTTCCAGGTTGCGGCGAATGCGGCCGAACAAATCCACTTCCCAGGCCATGTCCAGGCCCAGGTCGTAGCGCTCGCTGTTCACGCGTTTGGTGGTCTGGCCCGGAATCTGGCCTTTGCCCACGTCGCTGCTGGCACGGCTGGTGACCACCGGCATGATGTCGTTGGCTGCGTCATCGCGAATGGCGCGGGCCGCTCGCAGACGGGCAAACGCCACACGCAAGTCACGGTTACCGTTCAACGACTGGGTCACCAGTTGGTCGAGGGTCGGGTCGTCGAACTGCTGCCACCAGATGCCTTCGTACTTGGCGTGGTCATAACTTTTGGTGTCGGCGGCGGCCGTGATGTTGGCCGCCTCCAATTGCTCGGTTTTGTAGTCCGGGCCGACGGCACAGGCGCTCAGCGCCAGGACCAGCAAGCTAGGCAGAAAAACTTTCACACTCATTGCTGTGTCTCCAGCTTCAAGGCCTTGGCCGCTTTGCGCGCTTCGCCGCGCTCCACATAGCGACGGATCAATACGTAGAACACTGGCGTCAGCAGCAGACCGAAGAAGGTCACGCCGATCATCCCGGAGAACACCGCTACGCCCATGGCATGGCGCATCTCGGCACCGGCACCGCTGGACAACACCAGTGGCACCACACCCATGATGAAGGCGAACGAGGTCATCAAGATCGGCCGCAGACGCAGACGGCAGGCTTCCAGTACCGCAGCGAGCGGGTCGAGGCCTTCTTGCTGTTTGTCCTTGGCGAACTCGACGATCAGAATCGCGTTCTTACACGCCAGGCCTACCAGTACGATCAAGCCGATCTGCGTGAAGATGTTGTTGTCGCCGCCCGAGATAATCACCCCGGTAATGGCCGACAGCAGCGTCATCGGTACGATCAGGATCACCGCCAGTGGCAGGCTCCAGCTTTCGTATTGGGCGGCCAGTACCAGGAACGCCAGCAGTACGCAGAGCGGGAACACGAACAGCGCGGTGTTGCCCGAGAGGATTTGCTGATAGGTCAGGTCAGTCCACTCGTAGGTCATGCCGTTGGGCAGTTCCTCTTTCAACAGTTTTTCAATCGCAGCCTGGGCCTGGCCGGAGCTGTAGCCCGGTGCGGCGTTGCCGTTGATTTCAGCGGTGATAAAGCCGTTGTAGTGCATCACGCGGTCCGGCCCCGAGGTGTCGCTGACCTTGATAAAGGTCGCCAGCGGGATCATCTCGCCTTTGTTGTTACGCACTTTCAGCTGGCCGATCTGGTCTTCATCCTGGCGGAACTGTTGCTCAGCCTGCACGTTGACTTGATAGGTACGGCCGAAGCGGTTGAAGTCGTTGGCATACAACGAACCCAGGTAGATCTGCAGGGTGTCGAAGATGTCGCTGACCGCCACGCCGTGGGTCTTGGCTTTTTCGCGGTCGATGGCAGCATCGACCTGGGGCACGTTGACCGTGTAGCTGGTGAACAGGCCGAACAGCTCAGGTACGCCACGGCTCTTGGTGATGATGTTCTGCACTTCTTTGTACAGCTCGTCGTACCCCAGGTTGCCACGGTCTTCGACCTGCAGGCGGAAGCCGCCAATCGTTCCCAGGCCCTGTACCGGCGGCGGAGGGAAGATCGCCATGTAGGCTTCCTCGATACTGCTGTACTTGCCGTTCAGTGCACCGGCAATCGCGCCTGCCGACAGGCTCGGGTCTTTACGCTCATCGAACGGCTTTAAGGTCACGAACACGATGCCGTTGTTCGGGCTATTGGTAAAACCGTTGATCGACAAGCCGGGGAAGGCGATAGCGCTTTCCACGCCGGGCTGTTTCATGGCGATGTCGGACATGCGCTTGATCACATCTTCGGTACGGTCCAGGCTCGCGGCGTCCGGCAATTGCGCGAAGGCCACCAGGTACTGCTTGTCCTGGGCCGGTACGAAACCGGTCGGCGTGTGAGCAAAGCCCAGCCAGGTCAAAACCATCAGGCCAGCGTAAAGGAACAGTGCAATGCCACTGCCGCGAATCACCCGGCGCACAGTACCGACGTAACCATGGCTGGCTTTGTCGAAGAAGCGGTTGAACGGTTTGAACAACCAGCCACCCAGCATCTTGTCGAGGAACCTGGAGAAGCCGTCCTTCGGTGCGTTGTGACCTTTAAGCAGTACCGCAGCCAGTGCGGGCGACAAGGTCAGCGAGTTGAACGCCGAAATTACCGTCGAGATCGCAATCGTCAAGGCGAACTGCTTATAGAACTGCCCGGTCAAGCCACTGATAAAGGCCGCCGGAATGAACACCGCGCACAGTACCAACGCGGTCGCGATGATCGGGCCGGTCACTTCGCTAATGGCCTTTTCAGTGGCCGGGAACGGCTCCAGTCCCAATTCAATGTTGCGCTCGACGTTCTCCACCACCACGATGGCGTCGTCCACCACGATGCCGATGGCCAATACCAAGCCGAACAGCGACAGCGCATTGAGTGAGAAGCCGAACAGGTGCATCACCGCAAACGTACCGATCAACGATACCGGCACCGCCACCAATGGAATGATCGAGGCGCGCCAGGTTTGCAGGAACAGGATCACCACCAACACTACCAGGATCAGCGCTTCGAACAGGGTGTGAACCACGGCCTCGATGGAGCCGCGCACGAAGACGGTCGGGTCATAGGCGATGCGGTAATCCATGCCTTGCGGGAAGCTCTGTTTGAGCTCCGCCATCTTGGCGCGCACTTCATTGGAGATGTCGATGGCGTTGGAGCCAGGGCGCTGAAAGATCGGGATCGCCACGGCCGGCTGGTTATCGATCAACGAACGCAGGGCGTATTGGCTGGAACCCAACTCCACCCGCGCAATGTCCTTCAGGCGCGTGATTTCGCCGTTAGCGCCGGCACGAACCACGATATTTTCGAACTCTTCCTCAGTGACCAGGCGGCCCTGGGTATTGACCGACAGTTGGAAGCTGGTGTCACTGGGGGCAGGCTGCGCGCCCAATGCCCCAGCCGCCACCTGGCGGTTCTGTTCGCGAATGGCCGTCACCACATCGGTGGCGGTCAGGTTGCGCGAGGCCGTCTTGTTCGGGTCCAGCCACACACGCAGGGAGTAGTCGCCCATGCCGAACAACTGCACATCGCCCACACCGCCCAGGCGTGCCAACTCATCTTTGATATTGAGGATGGCGTAGTTGGACAGGTAGAGCATGTTGTAGCGCTGGTCGGGGGAGGTGATGTGCACCACCATGGTCAGGTCAGGGGAGGCCTTGTCCACGGTGATACCGATGCGGGTCACTTCCTCAGGCAGTTTCGGCTGAGTGCGCGTCACACGGTTCTGGACCTGCACCTGCGCGTTATCCAGGTCAGTGCCCAGGGCGAAGGTGATGGTCAGGGTCAGCTTGCCGTCGGCGGTCGACTGCGAGGACATGTACAGCATGTTCTCGACGCCGGTGATGGCTTGCTCCAACGGAGCGGCCACGGTTTCACCGATGACTTTAGGGTTGGCGCCCGGGAAGTTGGCACGTACCACGACCGTTGGCGGCACCACTTCCGGGTATTCGCTGATCGGCAGTTGGAACAGCGAGATTGCACCCGCGATCAGGATCAACAGCGACAGCACCGCTGCGAAGATCGGCCGCGAAATGAAGAACTTGGAAAAATTCATCTTGAGTTGTATCCCTTAACCGCGTGGAGTCGCGACGCTGGCAACTTTTGGCGCGGCTTTATCCGGCGCCACTTGCTCTAGGTTGCTGGCTTCAAGCGCTTGTCGTTGTTGTGCCAAGGCGGCGAGGGTTTCCTTGCTGGCCATCGGGATGGTTTCCGGTGTAACCGGCGACCCCGGACGAATGCGCTGCAGGCCCTTCACGACGATGGTGTCGTCCTTGTTCAAACCGCTGCGCACGATGCGCAAGCCTTCGATCTTCGGCCCCAGTTCCACCGAGCGGTACGCCGGCTTGTCGCCGTCCATCACCAGCACGAACTTCTTGCCAAGGTCAGTGCCGACGGCTTCGTCGTTGATCAGCACGGCGGAGTAGGTGCCGCTGCCGACCAGCTTCAAGCGCGCATACAGGCCTGGGGTGTATTCGCCTTTGCTGTTATCGAACACGGCGCGACCACGGATGGTGCCGGTGGCCGGGTTGACCTGGTTGTCGATGAAGTTCATCTGGCCCAAGTGCGGGTTGCCGGTTTCATTCGACAGGCCCAGGTACACGGGCGTGGTCGCGCCACGGCGGCCTTCGCGCGCCAGTTGGGTGTACTTGAGGTACACGCGCTCGTCGGCGTCGAAGTAGGCGTAGACCTTGTCGGTGGAGACCACGCTGGTCAGCGCGGTGACGTCGGCGGTGACCAAGTTGCCGGCGGTGATTTCGGCACGGCTGACGCGGCCACTGATCGGCGAGGTCACGCGGGTAAAGCTCAGGTTCAACTTGGCCAGGTCCAACTGCGCCTGAATCCCGGCGACAGCGGCGCGAGCTTCCTGGGCGGCGGTGGTGCGCGAGTCGGCCAGTTCGGCGGAAATCGCATTGCTCTGACGCAGGCGGTCGCCCCGTTGCGCTTCGTTATCGCTACGGGTGGCGGCGGCTTTGGTTTGGGCAAGCTGGGCTTCGAGGCGGCGCACTTCAGCCTGGAACGGACGCGGGTCGATCTGGAACAACACATCGCCTTTCTTCACCAAGGCGCCTTCGGTGAAGGCCACCTGGTCGATCTGGCCGGACACGCGCGGACGAATCTGCACGGTCTCCGGCGCTTCCAGGCGACCGGTGAATTCATCCCACTCGTTGACCGGTTGTTCGAGCACCTTGGCCACACTGATCTTCGCAGGGGGCATGGCGGCCGCTTGTTCCGGGCTCTTGCCGCACGCGCTCATCACCACTACGGCCAAGATCGCCAAGGGGAAGCGCAAATGTTTGAGTGACTGTTCCATGAGGTGCATCCGCCGATGTATTTGAGATGGGCGGATCATGCGCGGCGGGGTGCTATGTCACGAATCGAATGAAACAAAGGTAACTATCATTCGGAATGATATAAGCGTGGGATTAGCCCTCTAGAATGCGGGTTTCGTTAGGGTGCTATCAATGGGAGTGATGACAAAAGACTGTTGCGCAGGGTGCAAGAAGCTAGCCTTGATCTTGGGTAGGCGCTTTTAGTGCACAGAGAACGACGGGGCGTGGTGGGTAAACGCTCCGTTAATTCGCTTAGGCCGTCCTGTCACGCGACAGAGTTTTCGTGAGTGCTTCACTGCGCGTGCTGGCAGGGTATTGGTCAAGGGCATCAATCAGTAGCAGGTCTGGCCTGAATTCGCAGGGTTGCTATTCGAGTGCCTTCGCCTCGTGGACCGGTCTTTATTGAGTTGTTCAAGCAGCCTGCTCTTACCCATCCCAGCCTCGTCCAGCACCACGATCGGGCCATCTTTGGGTTCCAGACTTGAATACGGTCGTTCAGTCGCCTCGCCTGTGGTGGTCTGGAGCAGCATTCTCGGGATGAAGGGGCGTGTCACTACCAACTTTGCGCCGAAAGAAGTGATGTGAATGATCGAGCGGTTTTGGACGAACGAAGTCTGCCTGACTCAAGAGGTGAGTTTTTCCGTGTGCAGGGTAGGCCTGCACAGGTCTTGCTTCAAGCACTGGGCGTGCAGTCACCCCAGCAACGCCGCACGCATCCCCGCCAGTTTGATACAGGTTTCCTCGTATTCGCAGGCCGGGTCGGAATGCTCGACAATGCCGCACCCGGCGAACAGGCGGGCCTGGTTGCCGTGCAACAGGGCGCTGCGCAGGCCGACGATAAATTCACCATTGCCTTGGGCATCCAGCCACCCCAGTGGCGCGGCATACCAGCCGCGGTCAAAGCCCTCGAACTCGCGGATATGTTCCAGCGCCTGCTGGCGTTCATGGCCGCCGACGGCGGGTGTCGGGTGCAGGATCGACACCATTTTCAGCAAACTGCACTGCGGTCGCAGCGGGCCTTCGATCAGCGTGGCCAGGTGCTGCACGCGGCTGAGGCGCTTGATGTGCGGCGCGGCAGGCAGGTGCAACGGCTGCACCCAGGGCGCCAAGTCGCGTTGAATGATCTGCACCACCACCGCGTGTTCGTGCTGGTTCTTCTCGCAGTCGAGCAGCGCTTGCGCCAGGTGCGCATCCTGCTCGGGGTTGGGGTCGCGACGGGCGGTGCCCGCCAGCGCCAGGGTTTGTAAGTGGCCGTCGTGCAGTTTCACCAGGCGTTCGGGCGAGGCACCGATAAAGCACGCTTGCTTTCGCCGGAAGGCAAACAGGTAGGCGCTGGGGTCGTTGCTCGCCAAGGCGGCCAAGGTGCGCCCGGCACTGATCGGCTGGGAAAACTCGCTGAGCACTTCGCGCGCCAGCACCACTTTTTTCAACGGCGTGTCGCGTAGCACGTCCAGGGCCTGGGCGATTTTGCTTTCCCAGCAGGCGCGCGGCAGGCTGTGGTCGCGGGTGTGATGCAGCGCCGCCGTGGCGCGAGGGCCGGACACGTAGCGGTCCATCAGCACGTTCCATTCGTGCAACACGTGCTCGCAGCAGCGCTGCGCATCATCGTCGGGCTCGATCCGCTGTTGGCACAGCAGCCAGCAGGCATCGCCGTCGCGCACCAGCAGCAGGGTCATTAATAGCAGTGATGCATCGCCGAAGCCGTGCCAGGCACTGCTGGCCGAGACTTGATGATCAAAGCGAAAGCCGCCGCACACCGCCGGCGCCCGTGGGCCATGGCTCACCGCATGTTCCAGCCAGTGCCGCCATTGCGCGTCCACCGAGGCAAAACGCTGCTCGCCGCTGGCGCTGAGTTGCGCCGCCACGCCCCAGCCAAACAGGCTTTTGTCGTCTTCCGGTGCGCGCCAGAACAAGCATTGCGCGTCTGGCTGGTCGACGCTGGCGAACAGCTCCAGCAGGTCCAACGTCGGCACGTTCATCGAGTAACTGGCCAGCACCGCTTCGCCGTGTTCGATAGCTCGCTGGCGGGCGCACTCAAACACTTCGGTCAGCCCGGCGGCATGGCCCTCCAGCTGCGCAACGGCCTTCATGCTGGTGCTCTCGTTGCGCGCCAGTGCAACACTTGCTGGCCGATGTACCAATGGATGATTTGGGCGAACAGGGTTTCCATGAAGTGCGGGTCCAACCCGGCCTGTTCGGCCCATTCGCGGCGTTGCGCCAGCATCTGGGCCACGCGTTCGGGCGCGGCGATGCTGCTTTCGGTCGGTTTGAAGCGTGCAGCGGCTTTGACGTAAGCCATGCGTTGACGCATGAGTTCGATGATCTGGTGGTCCAGTGAATCGATGGCGTAACGGATGTCCGGCAGGCCATCACAGGCGTCGGGTGTTTTCATCAACAGGTTTCCTTCAGGGCGGGCGATAGGGTCAGCAGCGTCGCGGCGATGGCGTCGATGAGCGCCTGGCGCTGCTCGATCAGGTAAAAGTGTTCGCCGTGCCAGCGCTGCAGGTGCAGTGGCTGGCGGCTGGCGGCTTGCCAGGCCGTGGCTTCATCCAGTTCGATTTCCGTGTCTTGTTCGGGGTAGAACACCTCGATGCGGCTGTTAAGTGGCCGTGGTTGCGGGCAGTGGTAGGTTTCAACGATGCGGTAGTCATTGCGCAGGCCTGGCAGGAACAGTTCGCACAGGGCCGGGTCGTCGAGTAAAGGGTTAGGCTGCTCGGACAGGCGCCGTACATCGTCGAGCAACCCCGCGTCTGGCCCCAGGTGCAACTGCCCGCCGCGCTGGCGATGCGGCGCCGGGTGGGCGGACACGAACAGGTGGTCGACGGCGATTGCGCGTTGCTCCAGGCGCGCAGCCACTTCATACGCCACCACCGCGCCCAGGCTATGGCCGAACAACGCCAGCGGCCGGTCGGCGTAATCCTGTAATGCATGGGCGGCGCCGTCGGCCAGGCGTTGCATGTCGGCCAGGCAGGGCTCGCTGAAACGGTCTTCGCGGCCCGGGTACTGGATGGCCAACAGGTCGATATCGGCGGGCAGGGCGCTGACCCAGTCGCGAAAGAAACTCGCACTGCCGCCGGCATGCGCGAAACACACTAGGCGCCAGCGCGGCATCGGTGTAAGCCGGTAAGCCCGAACCCAGCGGTTCACGACGCGGCACTCTCTAGCCAGGCATCGCGCAGGCGTTCGCGCAGGTGCTTGCGGCTGATTTTGCCGACGCCGGTGTGCGGGAACTGCGCGACGAATTCAATCCGGTCCGGCACCTTGAACGCCGCCAGCCCCTGGCCGCGTAAATGTTGCTTGAGCGCGAAGGCCGACGGCGCCGGGTCGCGGGCGACAATAAAGGCGCAGGTGGATTCGCCGAGCACCGCATCGGGCATCGCCACCAACGCGGCGTCATGCACCAGGGGATGGCTGATCAGCAGGTTTTCCACTTCTTCGGCGGCGACTTTTTCACCGCCCCGGTTGATCTGGTCCTTGTCGCGACCTTCGACCACCAGGTACCCCTCGGCGGTGCGCCGCACCCGGTCACCGCTGCGATAGAAACCGTCGGCGGTGAACGCCTTGGCGTTGTGCTCGGGCAGGCGGTAGTAGCCGCGAATGGTGTACGGCCCGCGCACGTGCAACTCGCCGACTTCACCCTCAGGCACCGGTTGGCCCTGTTCATCAACAATGCGTATTTCATCGTCGGCACTCAGTGGGCGGCCTTGGGTATGCAGCAGGTGGTCGGGGTGGTCATCCAGGCGGGTAAAACACAGCAAGCCTTCAGCCATGCCCAGCACTTGTTGCAAGGTGCAGCCCAGCGTCGGTGTGACGCGTGCGGCGGCGGTGCTGAGCAGTTTCGCGCCGCCGACTTGCAGCAGGCGCAGGCTCGACAGGTCGGCCTGACGCTGGGCTTGGGCGTCGAGCCACAGCATCGCCAGCGGCGGCACCAGCGCGGTGACGGTGACGCGCTGTTCGCTGATCAGTGCGAAACAACTTTCAGGGTCACTACGACGCGTGCACACCACGCGCCCACCAGCCAGCAACGTACCGATCACGCCCGGGCAGCACAGGGTGAAGTTGTGCGCCATGGGCAGGGCGGTGAGGTACACCGTATGCGCATCCAGGCCGCAGACCGCGCTGCTGGCGCGCACGTTATAGAGGTATTCGGCGTGGCGGCGCGGGATCAACTTGGGCGTGCCGGTGGTGCCGCCTGACAGCTGAAAACACGCCACCGCGTCGGCGCGACCGGCGTCCAGTTCCAGCGGTTCACGGTTATACAACGCGCTCAACGCGGTAAATTCCTGCGCGTCGCCATCAATCACCACCTGGCGCAAATGTGGGTTGGCCGCGACTAATTGGCGCGCCATCTGGCGGCAATCAAAACCGTCGAGTTGAGCACAGCCGATATAGGTCGAGGCCTGGGCAAAGCTGCAAAAGCCGCCGATTTCGTGCTGGCGGTGGGCGGGCAGGGCGAGGATCGGCCGGGCGCCGAGGCGGAACAATGCAAAGCACACCTCGATAAACGCGCTGCCGTTGGGTAAGTGCACCACCACGTTGTCGCCCGCTTCAATACCCAGCCCACGCAAACCAGCGGCCAGCCGTCGGCAGCGCTCTACCAGGCTGCGGTAGTTGAGGTGCAAGGGGCCGTCGGTGATCGCGATGGCCGATGGGCTGCGTGCAGCCACGGCATCCAAGGCTTGGGCGAAGGTCTGGTCTTGCCAATAACCGGCCTGGCGGTAGCGTTCGGCGAATGCGGCGGGCCACTCGGGCGCGTCGCCAAAGGTGTCTGAATCGCGTGCGCAGGTGTGCAATGACATGGAATCCCCTATTTGTAGAAATAAATGGCTACAAATGCCTAAATGAGATCTATTATCATTGTCTTTTGCCGACAGCTTCTCAACGCCAAGGCTTTCGGCCCCGTGACTTTTTCATTAGATGAAATACACAGTGGCTTTAAACAGGGAGGTTTACGCTTTAAAAGCCTCCTCCTCATTCAGGTCAGGCCCGCGTAATGGCCTTAAGGATCAAGGGAAAACCCAATGACTATTACGATCATCGCCCCCAGCCACCAAGAGACGCCGGCCGAGCCCAAGGGCAACCAACCCGGCACGGTCTACCTGGAACCGCACATGACCTTGGTCACCGGCACGCTGTGGTCACAGAGCGAAAGCTGGGTTGAAGACCCGCTGGAACGCGGCCTCAAGCTGATCCTGGTGCAGAGTGGCGAGCTGTCGTGCCGCATCCCCGGGCACAGCGAGCAATCGATCAAGGGCCCCAGTTTGTGCACCATCGTCAATGACGGCGAGTTCACCTCGTCGCAGATCTACGGCACTTCCACGCCGTTGCGCTACACCATCGTGCAACTGGACCTGGAATCCCTCGACCGCCACCTGGGCATGGCCCCGCGCAAGCTATTGACCAGCAGCGGCGGCGACCCGTACATGATGGTGCGCCCTGCGCCGCGGGCGATGCAGGCACTGGCCACGCAGATTGCAACGTGCCCGATGCAGGGCCCGAGCCGCTCGTTGTACCTGGGCGGCAAGGCGTTGGAATTGACCGCGTTGAGCGCGCAATTCCTGCTCGGTGAACGCGGGCAGCCGGAACAAAAACTGCGTATCACCTCCTCGGACGTGGAGCGCGTGCATGCCGCACGCGACCGCTTGGTGCGCTCGCTGCTGGAACCGCCGAGCCTCAACGCCCTGGCCAGCCACGTGGGCATGAGCCCGCGCAAACTCACGGCAGGCTTTCGCAAAGTGTTCGGTACCAGTGTGTTCGGCTACCTGCACGAACATCGCCTCAGTGAAGCCCACCGGATGCTCAGTGACGAGGAGAGCAACGTTTCCACCGTCGCTTATGGCGTGGGCTTCAGCCCGGCACATTTTTCCATCGCCTTCCGTAAACGCTACGGCGTGTCGCCCAGCGAGATCCGTTAAACGCCGGCCGGTGTCTCTGAATCGAATGAAAAGGCCCGTGTATCTAAAGCCCTGAGCGCTTTCTGAAAACCCGCTTGCGATAGAGTTCCAATTGAGAATGGCTTCCATCTTGGAGGGCCAGGGATTTTATCTAGACGGGTCACAGGAAGCTTTTCATGAGCGAGCTGACAACAGCAGACACAAACTCATTGCGCGCATGGCTGATCGAACACCTCGCCCAGTTGCTGGGCGCCACGGTGGCAGA
Organism: Pseudomonas sp. D47; assembly: GCF_045447305.1. NCBI lineage: Bacteria > Pseudomonadati > Pseudomonadota > Gammaproteobacteria > Pseudomonadales > Pseudomonadaceae > Pseudomonas > Pseudomonas sp. D47. Next base: position 101,332 of record NZ_JBJGXU010000013.1, read on the forward strand.
GATCGATAGCCTGGGCGATGAGGAAAACCTCCTGGGTTGCGGGTTGGATTCCATCCGCCTGATGTATTTGCAGGAGCGCCTGCGCAGCCACGGCGTGCACATCGACTTTGCCCAACTCAGCGCCGAACCCTGCCTGTCGGCCTGGCTCGGCTTGCTGCAGGGCCAGGTCCCGCAGGCCAGGGTAGCCGCCGCGGCGCCGCTGGCAGCGCCGGATGACAGCTTTGAACTCAGCGCCGTGCAACAGGCTTACTGGCTGGGGCGCGAGTCGGCCGAAGTGCTGGGTAATATCAGCTGCCATGCGTGGCTGGAGTTCGACTGCCAGGGCATCGACCCGCAACGCCTGCACACGGCGGTGCAGTGTGTGCAGGCGCGCCACCCGATGTTGCGCGCCAGCTTCAACGACGGTCGCCAGCGGATTCTCGCCGCGACCGAACTGCCGGTGTTCGACCACCAGAATTGGCGCCAGCTGTCAGAAGCCGCCGCACAACAGGCCTGGGGCGCATTGCGTGACTGGCGCTCGCATGAATGCCTGGCGGTGGAAGCAGGGCAGGTGATGCTGGTCGGCCTGGTGCAGTTTCCCGGTGGCCGTGACCGCGTTTGGTTGAGTGTCGACCTGCTGGCCGTCGATGTGGAAAGCCTGCGCCTGTTGATGGCGCAACTGGGCCAGGCCTATCAGGCACCGGCCACGCTGGCGCCGCCGCCCACGCTGCATTTTGCCGACTACCTGAGCCGTCGCCGCCAGCGCCGTGCCGACGCCTATGCGCGTGACCGTGAGCACTGGTGCCAGCGCCTGGGACAGTTGCCCGACGGCCCAGCATTGCCGTTGGCGTGCGCGCCGGAATCGGTCCGCGCGCCACGCTTCAGCCGCCAGGCCTTCGTGCTCAGCACGGCCGAAACCGAGCGCCTGCAACGCCAGGCGACCGCCCATGGGCTGACCTTGCCCTGCGTGTTCGCCACCGCCTTCAACGCCGTATTGGCGCGCTGGAGCGAACACCCGAACTTTTTGCTCAACGTGCCGCTGTTCGACCGTCATGATGACCAACACGCGATTGATCAGGTCATCGCGGACTTCACCACCTTGCTGCTGGTGGCCTGCGAAGACGCGCCGCACCTGCCGTTTGCCGACGGCGCCCGGCGTTTCCAGCGCGACCTGCACTCCACCATCGACCACGCGGCGTTTCCCGCGCTGGAGGTGCTGCGTGAAGCCCGTCGCCAAGGCCACCCACGTTCCGCGCCGGTGGTGTTTTCCTGCAACCTGAGCGATTCGGGCTTTGTACCGGCGAGCTTTCGCGAGGTGTTCGGCGACTTGCACGACATGCTCTCGCAAACCCCCCAGGTGTGGCTCGATCACCAGCTGTATCGGGTCGAAGACGGCGTGCTGCTGGCCTGGGACAGCATCGCCCAATTGTTCCCGCAAGGCGTGCTGGAAGCCATGTTCAACGCCTACATCGAACTGGTGCAGCGCCTTGCCGACAGTGACTGGAACCAGCCGCAACCGGTGCTGTTGCCACTGGCGCAGCAAGCACGGCGTGACCGCCAGAACAGCGTGCCGTCGCTGCAGCAGGGGCGTGGTTTGCTCGAAGACTTTTTCCGCCAAAGCGCCCAACAACCCGACGCGGTGGCGCTGATCTGTGGCACGCAACAATGGACGTATAAAGAACTGGCGGACCAATCCCTGCGCGTGGCAGCCGGTCTACTCGACGCTGGGATGCGCCAGGGCGAAGCCGTGGAAGTGTGCCTGCCGCGCGGGCCTGAGCAGATTGCTGCGGTGTTCGGCGTGCTGGCGGCCGGCGGCTGCTACGTACCGGTGGACACCGCACAACCCCCCGCGCGGCGCAGCCTGATCGAGTCGGCGGCGGGTATCACCCGTGTGATTGCCGAGCACCCGTCAACGGGCAGCGCGTTGCAGTGGCTCGACCCGGCTCAACTGGCGCAATGCGCGCCATTGGCGGCAGCGCAAAAAACTTCGCCGCAAGCCAGCGCCTACGTGATCTACACCTCCGGCTCCACCGGCATTCCCAAAGGTGTGGAAGTCAGCCACGCGGCGGCGATCAACACGATTGACGCACTGCAGGCCGAACTGCACGTCACGCCACAGGACTGCCTGCTGGCCGTTTCGGCGCTGGATTTCGACCTGTCGGTGTACGACCTGTTTGGCGTGCTGGGGCAGGGCGCACGCCTGGTGCTGCTGCAACCGGAGGAAACTCGCGATGCCATGCGCTGGTCGCAGTTGATCAGCCAGCACCGCGTAAGCCTGTGGAATTCGGCCCCGGCCTTGCTGGAAATGGCCCTGGGTATCGGCATTGAACACTGTCAGTACCAAAGCCTGCGGGCGGTGTTGCTGTCGGGTGACTGGATCGCCCTGGACCTCGCCGCCCGCCTGCGTCGCCAGGCCACGCCGCGCTGTCGGGTGTATGGCCTGGGCGGCGCTACCGAGGCCGGTATCTGGTCCAACCTGCAACCCATCGATGAAGTGCCCGAGCACTGGCCGTCGATACCTTATGGCAAGCCCTTGGCCGGCCAGGCGTATCGAGTGGTGGACGCCAACGGGCGGGATGTGCCGGACCAGGTGGTCGGGCAACTGCTGATTGGCGGCGTGAGCCTGGCCCGTGGGTATCGCAATGATCCGGTGCTCAGCGCCCAGCGGTTTCGCAGTGATGATCGCGGGCGCTGGTACCACACCGGCGATCGCGGGCGCTTCTGGAATGACGGCACAATTGAATTTCTCGGGCGCATGGACCAGCAGGTCAAGGTGGGTGGGCAACGTATCGAATTGGGCGAAATTGAAGCCGCGCTCACGGCTCATCCGCTGATCGATAGCGCTTGCGCCGCCGTATTGAACACCAGCCTTGGCGCCGCTGTGGTGATCAACCCAGGCTGTGTGCCTGTTCAAGCGCTACCCGCGCATTCGATGCTCGATGACAACCTGGCGGCAGAAAAACGAGTCACCGCTGAGCTGCTGCAACGACTGCTGCAAGATCCGCCACCCACGCCGTTGCTCGACACCTGGCGCGAGTGGCTCGGCCACTACGTCGAGTCCATCAGCCTGAGCGATGCATTGGCACAATTGGGGTGGCGCGACGCCGACCTGCACAGCATGGTCGGCGCATTGCAGGTGCTGCTGCGCACTGAAGGCGGTGCGGCGCAGGTGCTGTTCGATCCGCTGCTGGCGCCCCAGGCCATGGCCTTGAACCTGCCGGCAGGCCGCCAAGTGCTGGACGCCATGAGCCGCGCACTCCAACAACGCGGCACACCGTTGAAGGTGGCCGTGCTGGATGTACGTGGCGGGCAGTTGCTGGACCAATGGCTGAACCCTGCCAGTTCGCGCGACCTGCAATTGACCTTGTTCGAGACCAGCCCGGGGCTGCTGGCCGCCAGTGCCGGCAAGCGCCAGCGCGTGGCGAGCCAGCTGCTGGTAGACGGTGTGTTGCCTGCCGAGCACTGGTCGCAGTACGACGTGGTGATCAGCTTCGCGGCGTTGCACAGTTATGCCCAGCCGGCTGACGGCTTGAACCTGGCGCAGGCACTGCTCAAACCGCACGGCCAACTGTTGTTGGCCGACCTGCTGCGTGACTCGCCATTACGGCTGGTCAGTGCGGCATTGCTGGATGAGCGTGAGCCGCTATTGCCGGGCACCGAGGCACTGACGCGGCTGCTCGGCCAGAGCGGCTTCACCCACCTGCAGAGCCTGTGGCAAAACCCCGCGATGCTGCTGGTGAGCGCCCAGGCAGCCGAAGAATCCTTGACCTGCGAAAGCCTCAACCACTGGCTGCAACAACGCCTGCCCAAGGCGATGCGCCCCGAACACCTGTGGTGCGTGCCGCGTTTTGCCCTGAATGCCAACGGCAAAATAGACCGTACGCGCCTGCAAGCCAGCCTCGGCGACGCTTTGCAACGCAGGCAACCCATCAACAATGAAGGCGCCGCACTGAGCTGCGAATTGCTGCCGCTGGCGACCTGCTGGGAAGCCATCCTGGGGCGGCCGGTGCACAGCGCCCAAGCCAGTTTCTTCAGCCTCGGCGGCGACAGCCTGCTGGCCACGCGGTTGCTCGCCAGCGTGCGCGAACGGCTGGGCGTGAGCCTGCGCATGAGCGATTTCTATCTGCAACCGACGCTCGCGGGCATGGCCGCGCTGCTGGTGCGTAGCAATGACGTGGCCATCGAGGAGGGCGTGTTATGAGCCTGGATGATCTGCTGCACATCTGCCGCGAACGCCAGATCGAACTCTGGGCCACCGAAGGCAAACTGCATTTTCGCGCGCCTGAAGGTGCCTTGGATTCAGCCTTGGCCGAGCGTATTCGCGCCCAGCGTGAGGCGTTGATGGTGCACCTCTCGCCGCAAGACTGGCGAGCGCTGCCGGAACACGCGCTGCAACCCTTCGCCTTGAGCGCAGTGCAGGGCGCTTATGTGCTGGGGCGCAACCCGGCGTTCGACTACGGCGGCAACGCCTGCCACTTGTACGTCGAATACCCGTGGCCGGCGAATGTCGACACTGAACAACTGACGCAGGCCTGGAACGCTCTGGTGCAGCGCCACCCGATGCTGCGCGCGGTCGTCCACGACAACAGCCGCCAATGCGTGCAGGCCCAGGTGGCGTGGCAACAATTGCCGGTGCATGACCTGCGTCAGGCCAGCACTGAAGCCTTCGACGCCCACCTGCACGCGGTGCGTACACGCCTGGACCATGCCTGCCATGCCCTCGATCAATGGCCGATCCTGCTGCCCGAAGTGACCCTGGGGCGTGAGCAGGCCGTGCTGCATTGCTCGGTGGATTTCACCTTGCTCGACTATGCCAGCCTGCAACTGTTGCTGGTGGAACTGCACCAGCGCTATCTGGAACCAACGCGCCATTGGCCGGTGCTGGAGGCGACGTTTCGCGACTACCTCGAGCACGAACAGCAAGCCCGCAACAGCGCTGCCTGGCACGCCGATAAAGCCTGGTGGCTGGCACGCCTGGACAAGTTGCCCGGGCGCCCCGACCTGCCGCTGAGTGAGCACGCGGGCCTGAACTCCACGCGTTTCGATCATCACCATGGCGCACTGAGCATCGAGCATTGGAACGCACTGTGTTCCCTCGCCAGCGCCCAAGGCCTGAGTGCGGCGGGCGTGACCCTGGCCGCGTTCGCCGAGGTGATCGGGCGCTGGAGCCAAAGCGCGGACTTTTGCCTGAACCTCACCGTGCTTAATCGGCCCAATTTGCACCCACAACTGGGCCAGGTGATCGGCGACTTTACCGCCCTGAGCCTGCTCGCCGTGCACGGCGCCGATGGCGCAAGTTTTGTGCAGCGCGCGCGGCGTATCGGCGCGCAGCTGTTCGATGACCTTGATCACAGCCGCTTCACCGGCGTTGACGTGTTGCGCGAACTGGCCCGGGTACAAGGGCGTGGCGCCGACCTGATGCCAGTGGTGTTCACCAGTGGCATTGGCAGCGTCGAGCGCTTGCTCGGCGATGCCGGGCGCCTGTTGCAGCCGCCCACCTACATGATCAGCCAAACCCCGCAGGTGTGGATCGATTGCCAAGTCAGCGACCAATACGGCGGTTTGCAGATTGGCTGGGACGTGCGCGTCGGCGTGCTGCCGCAGGGCATGGCTGCGCAGATGTTCGACGCCTACGTCGACCTGCTGCGCCGCCTGGCCGTTGACCCGCACGTGTGGCAGGCTCGTGGCGACATTGTGCTGCCTGCGCAACGGGCCAATCCGCAGGTCCGGGCCAGTGCCCCGGCGCGCAACATCGCCACAGGCTTCGCCCAACAGGCACTGCGCACACCGGATGCCCCGGTGATCAGCGACCGCGACGGCCGCTACAGCTATCGCCAAGTCGCTCAACACGCCGCGGTTGTGCGCGGAGCGCTTGAACAGCTCGGCGTTGCACGCGGTGCGCGGGTGGCGGTGATGCTGCCTAAAAGCGCTTGGCAACTGATGGCGGTGTTGGGCATTACCCAGATGGGCGCCGCCTATGTGCCGGTGGACATTCGCCAGCCGGCCCTGCGCCGTGAAGCGATCTTGCGCGATGCTGGTATTGCAGCGGTGATCACCCTGCAAGCGCAGGCTCTGCCGGACACGCTGGCGCTGCCACGCATTGCCATCGACAGCCTCTACGCCGATCAGCACTGGCCAACCCGCGAACCGTTAGAGGTCGCTGCCGAGGAGCTGGCCTACATCATCTACACCTCCGGCTCCACCGGCACACCCAAGGGCGTGATGCTCAGCCACGGCGCGGTGGTCAACACCCTCGACGACATCAACCAGCGTTACGCGGTGACGGCCGACGATTGCGTGCTGGGCCTGGCGGAGTTGAGTTTCGACCTGTCGGTGTACGACTTCTTCGGTGCCACAGCCGTCGGCGCGCAGGTTGCACTGCCCGATCCTGCGCGCGGCGCCGACCCGTCGCATTGGGCGCAATTGATGCGCGAACACGCCATCACCTTGTGGAACTCGGTACCGGCCCAGGGGCAGATGCTGGTGGATTACCTGGAGACCGAGCCGGCGGCAATTCCCGGGCCGCGCTGTGTGATGTGGTCGGGCGACTGGATTCCTACCACGCTGCCCACGCGCTGGTGGCAACGCTGGCCCGACAGCCAACTGTTCAGCCTGGGCGGCGCCACCGAAGCAGCGATCTGGTCGGTGGAACATCCCATCCGCCCGGCGGACACGACCTTGCCGAGCATTCCCTACGGCCGCGCCCTCAAGCACCAGACCCTGGAGGTGCTCGACAGCCTCGGCCGCCAATGCCCGGTGGGCGTACGCGGCGAGATTCATATCGGTGGCCTCGGCCTGGCCTTAGGCTACGCCGAAGACCCGCAGCGCAGCGCCGAACGCTTTATCACCCACGCCAGCGGGCGCCGTCTGTACCGCACCGGCGACCAAGGGCGTTACCTGAGTGATGACGGCCTGATCGAGTTTCTAGGCCGCCAGGATGACCAGGTGAAGATTCGCGGCCACCGTATCGAACTGGCGGAAGTCGATGCGGCGTGGCTGGCCCACCCGCAGATTGGCGCGAGTACCACGGTATTGCTGGGCGAGCGTCATGAACGGTCGTTGTGCAGTTTCGTCACCTTGCAGGCCACTGCGCCTGCGGCCCATTTGCGCGATGAACTCAACGAGGTCATGCGCCAGCCGTGTCACACACTTGAACACGCCGATTTCGGCCCGCGTGCTGACATCGAGGCCGCACTGGCTGCTTTGGACCGGGCCGCAGACGCCTCGCTGCTGCAATGGCTGGCGAGCAGTGGTGTGCTGGTGCCCGGGCAACACGTGGCCTTTGCGTCGCTGTGTCAGGCGTTGAACATTACAGCTGCCCAGCAGCGCTTGTTGCGACACTGGCTGACGTTGCTGGTCGACAGCGGCTATCTGCACATCGATGGTGACGGCTGGCACTGCCAGTCAGTCGACCTGGATCAAGACGAGGCCTGGGCGCAGTTCGCCCGACTGGCGCCGCCCCACCTGTGGCCGGTGGAACTGGTGGACTATCTGCGCGGCAGCGCGACCCGCCTGGCCGAGCAACTCGACGGGCGCCTGAGCCCGGCGAGCCTGATGTTCCCGCAGGGCTCGGCGCACATTGCCCAGGCCATGTACAGCCGTGGCCAGCATGCCCAGGTGTTGCACCGCGCCATGGCTGAGGCGGTGAACGCGATTGTCGCGCGCCAGCAACAACGCCGCTGGCGCATCCTGGAGGTGGGCGCCGGCACTGGCGCGGCCAGCGCGCTGATTATCCCTGCGCTGGCGCCCTTGGTAGCGACCGGGGTGCAGATCGACTATGTGTTTTCCGACGTGTCGAGCTACTTCCTTAACGCGGCGCGCGAGCGTTTTGCTGCGTATCCATGGGTGCGCTTCATGCCGTTCGACATGAACAAGCCCACCTGCGAACAGGGCTTGCCCGCCGGTTCCGTGGACCTGCTGCTGAGCTCGGGCGCACTCAACAATGCCTTGGACACACACCGCCTGCTGGCCGGGCTACGCCAACTGTTGCAGGCCGACGCGTGGCTGGTGATCCAGGAGCTGACGCGCGAACACCGCGAAATCAGCATCAGCCAAAGCCTGATGATGGAGACGCCCGAGGATATACGCGCGACCAATGGGCAGCTGTTCGTGCACACCGGCCAGTGGCTGGGATGGCTGAACAGCGAGCCGGGCGATCAGGCGCAAGCGCTGGCGCCGGCGGGCAGTGTGTTGAACCTGCTGGGTTACGACGTGCTGGTCGCACGGGTAAAAACCGACCGGCCGTTACTCAGCCCAGAGACCTTGCTGGCGTTCATCGCCGAGCGGGTGCCGCGTTATATGGTGCCGGCGCAAGTGCGCGTACTCGACCGGTTGCCGGTCACCGCCAATGGCAAGATCGACCGGCGTGCCTTGACCACCCAGGCCGAACAACGCCAGTTGCAACCGGTGCGCCGCGCGAAAGCTGAAGTGGCGGATGAGCTGGTGCAGCAGCTGATCCTGCATTGGGAGCGGGTGCTTGATTGCAGCGGGTTGCCTGCGGATCAGGATTTCTTTGCGGCCGGCGGCGACTCGTTGCTCATCGCGCAGTTGATCGCGGGCCTGCGCGAACAGGAGCCGTTGGCCCAGGCGCAACCCTTCGACCGGCTGTTGCGCTGGGCGCTGAGCCAGCCGACCCCGGAAGGCTTGGCCCAGCGTTTGCGCAGTGAATCGAGCAGTGAAACGCCGACCGCGCCCGCGACGCTTGATACGCGCCGCGCACCGCTAGGCGGGCGTAGGCGCGTGGATGCTTTAACCGAACTGATCGGCGGCGAAGGCACCGCGCACGTGCTGGTGCACGAAGGGCTCGGCACGCTGTTGCCGTATCGCGGGTTGATCGCCGAACTGGCCGATAGCGGCCCGTTGCTGGGGCTGGCGGTGCACGACAGCGACGACTACCTGAGCCTGCCACCGGAGCATATCAACGCGACCTTGGGCAAACGCTACGCCCAGGCCCTGTGGGACAGCGGCCGACGCAGCTTCGATGTGCTCGGCTATTGCTCCGGTGGTCTGGTGGCCCTGGAGCTGGCCAAGGCCTTGCTGCAACTGGGCGCCGAGGTGCGTCAGTTGGACATTGTTTCCAGCTACCGCATTCCCTACCTCGTGGGCGATGAATTACTGATGCTCCACAGCTTCGCGGCCACCTTGGGGCTGGACGCCGCGGCACTCGGTTTGCCGTCTGCTGAGCAACTGCAACAGTCGGCGCCTCTTAACCTGGACGTGGGCTTGCTCAAAGCCCGCGTGCTCGCGGCCGCCCAAGGCATCGCCGATGAGCAGTTGTATCGGGTGTTTGTGCATTCCGTTCATGCCAGTCACTACAGCGATGGCGCGCCTTACGTGGGCGCCATTCGCTTGTTTGTGCCGAGTGTTGCCAACCCGATGATCCCCGATCACCAGGCCAGTTTGCAGGCCTGGTGGCAGGCGGCGTCGCTGGGCCCGCTGACGGTAGCAACCCTGCGCGGCAATCATTTCGAGTGTTTGAACGCCGGCCTGAGTGCTTATTTGCTGGAGGAATACCCATGACGCCCCGTTTGAAAACCTTGGTGGTCGGCTCGCGCTTCGGCCAGTTTTACGCAGCGGGTGTCGCCGCCGCTGAACACCTGGAACTGGTCGGTGTGCTGGGGCAGGGCAGTCGTCGCTCCCAGGCGCTGGCGCGTCATTTGCAAGTGCCGAGTTTCGATGCGTTGGACCAAGTGCCTGCGGATACGCGCTTGGCGTGCGTTGCGGTGGGCGGTGCAGCGCGCGGCGAGCAGGGGCCGGCCCTGGCGCAGGCGCTGATGGAGCGGGGCATCGATGTGCTGATCGAACACCCGTTGCTGCCCCAAGAACTGCACGACGTGCTGCGCACCGCGAACCGCCTGCAACGGCGTTGCCTGCTCAACAGTTTCTACCCGCAGTTGCCGTGCGTGGCGCGGTTTATCGAGCTGGCGCGGCAACTGCATCGCCAGCAAGGCATTCGCCATATCGACGCCAGCTGCGCGGTGCAGGTCAGCTACGCGACGCTGGACGTGCTGGCGGCGGTGTTGGAGTCGGTGGGACCGTGGTCGCTCGATTGCGTGGCGCCGCCGCTGTCGGCCTGGCGCGATATCAGCCTGGTGATGGCGCAGGTGCCGGTGTCGCTGCGCGTGCTCAATGAGCTGGCGGCCAATGATGACGGGCGCATGCAGCTGCTGCAGCGCCTCAGCATCGCCACCGACAGCGGCACCCTGCTGTTGGCATCGCCCCATGGGCCGTTGCTGTGGATGCCCGCCGTACGTGCGCCGACGGAAGACGCCGACGGTCTGTTTGACCTGTTCGGGCCCCTGGCCAGTGAGCCGTTGCCCAGTGAGCCCTTGCCGTGCGCCGAAGTGCTGGAAGCCGCCGCGCCGGACTGGGCGCAGGTGTACCGCAGGATTTGGCCCGCGGCGGCGGCTCGTGCAGTGCAGCCGCTGATTACCGGCGCCGGGCTCGCGCGCCTGCAACAGCGCAGCGTGGAAGTGCTCGGGCTGTGGCAACAGCTCACGGCGGCGCTCGGCTTTCCGCAGCAGCCGCCACTGACGTTGCCTGCCGCCAGCCTGGCCCAGGCCTTGGAGCACGCTCGATGAGCCACTTGAGTGAACTGTTGCGCCCGTTTCGCGGGCGCTTATGCCTGGCAATTGCCTTGCAGGCGGTCGCCGATATTTGCTCACTGCTGCCGCTGATTGCCTTGGCGCAATTGGCCGACAGCCTGCGCCAGGCACCGCCGCTGGCACCTTCGACAATGGCCTGGGTGGTGCTGGCGGTGGTCGCGTCTGCGCTGTGGTTGTGCGGCCAGACCCTGGCCCTGCACCTGACGCATCAGGTCGATGCTGACCTGTGCGACCGCCTGCGCGTGCGCCTGGCCGAGCACCTGCAACGGCTGCCGTTGGGCTGGTTTGCACGGCTGGGGCCCGAAGGCGTGACCCGTTATGCCGAGCAGGATGTGCGGGCGCTGCATCAATTGGTCGGGCATGCGCCGACTGACTTGGTCAACCTGCTGCTGATACCCCTGGCAACCTTCGCGTATTTGTTGTGGAGCAACAGCGCACTGGCGCTGTGGTGCCTGGTGCCGCTGGCGTTGGGTGTGCTGGGCTATTGGCGTCTGGGCTCGGCGCATTACCGTGAAGATGTCGCACAGCGCAATGGCGCGATCCAGCGCTTGTTCAGCGACTACAGCCAGTTCGCCGGCAACTTGGGCCTGGTGCGGCAATTTCCGGATGCGGGCATTCATCGCAGCGTGCAGGAGGCGGTGCAGCAATTTGACCAGCGCTTCAGCCATTGGGTGAGCCGTGCCGGGCACCTGGCGGCGCTGATTCAAGTGCTGCTCAGCGCGCCGTGGCTGTTGGCGTGGGTGGTGCTTGGCGCATTGCTGGTGGGGGTGGCTGACGTGGGCGCGGCGCAGGTCTGCGGTTTCGTGCTGTTGGTGCGCGCCATGGCCGCGCCGGTGCTGGCGATGGGGCATGGGTTCGATGCGCTGAACAATGCGCGCGAAAGTGCCCGGCGTTTACAGGCGGTATTGAGTACGCCGCCGCTGAGCGAACCCGACGCGCCGCAATCACCTCGCGACGCCAGTGTGGAGATGCTTGATGTGAGTTTTTCCCAGGGTGACGTGCCGATACTCCAGTCGATCAATCTGCGCCTGGAGCCCGGCACCACCACCGCGTTGGTGGGGCCGTCCGGTGCGGGTAAAAGCACCTTGGCCGGGTTGATCGCACGCTTTATGGACGTGAGCAGCGGGCAAGTCCGCGTGGGCGGGGTGGATGTTCGGCAGATTGCCAGCCGCCAATTGCAGCAGCAGTTGGCGCTGGTGTTCCAGCACGCGGGTGCGTTGCGCTTGTCGCTGGCGCAGAACATCGCGCTGTACCAACCAAACGCCAGTGAGGCGCAGATTCGTGCCGCCGCCCAGGCCGCCTGCCTGGACAGCTGGATCATGGGTTTGCCCAAGGGCTACACCAGCGTGGTGGACGAAGACGTGCGCTTGTCCGGCGGCGAATTGCAGCGCCTGGCGATTGCGCGGGCGCTGCTGTCGAGCGCGCCGGTCATGTTGCTCGACGAACCCACATCCGCTACCGACCCACACACCGAGCGCGCTTTACGTGCCGCGCTGCAAGACGAGGCGGCCGGGCGTACGCGGCTGATTGTCGCCCATCGCCTGGAAACGATCCGCCATGCCGAGCAGATTCTGGTGCTGTGTGAAGGCCGCATTGTGCAGCGCGGGCGCCATGCGCAGCTTTTAGCCTTGGACGGGCTGTACCGCCAGCTCTGGAACGAGCAAACCTTGAACGCTGATCAACTGGAGCCTGTGTCATGAGTTTTTTTACGCCGTTGCATCATTTGCCCGAACTGGCTCGGCGCGCACTGCGCGGGGCCTTGGGCTGGATGCTGCTGGCCGCCGTACTGGATGGCTTGGCCGGCCTGGCGCTGGTGCCGCTGATATTGGCTTGGTTTGAGGGCGCGGCTGTACAGCAAAGCGTGCTGTTGTTGCTGGGGCTGACGCTGCTTCAGGCGCTTGTCAGTTATGTCGCGCAGCGGCGCGGTTACCTGGCGGGTGCAGGGTTGGCGGCGAGCCTGGTCTCGCAGTTGGTGCAGCATCTGCCGCGTTTGCCGTTGACCCGCCGTGGCCAGCTGGAAGGGTTGGTGCGCGGGCCGGTGTTCAACAGCATGGGCATTCCCGCGCACTTGCTGACGCCATTGGTGAGCGCATTGGTGACGCCCACGGTGGTGGTGCTCGGGCTGTTCTTTATTGAGCCGCGCCTGGCGCTGGTGTTGGCGTTGGCCTATCTGCCGCTGTTTGCATTGTTGCGTTGGGCCGGGCGGCGCAGCCTGGAGCTTGAGCAGCAGCGTCAGGCCGTGGATCGCCACGCGGCGCAGCTGTTGCAAACCTTCGCCCAGCAGCAGGCGTTGATCCGCAGCGCCGGCGACGCCAGCCAGGGCCAGTTGGCCTTGCGCGCGGCTTTGCACGAGCAGCACCAGGCCACACGGCGACTCAACCGCCGCGCGTTACCCGCAGGCCTGGGCTTTACGACGGCGGTGCAACTGGTGTTTTCGCTGGTGCTGGCCGGTGGCGTGCTGGCTGTCGCGGCAGGGCATTTATCTGGCGTATTGCTGGTGGCCGTGCTGGTGTTGCTGGTGCGTTTTATCGAGCCGTTGTCGCAACTGGCTTACCTGGATCAGGCCTTGCGCATGGCCTGGCAGGCATTGTCCCAAGCGCTGGCGGTACTCGCGGCACCGACGCTGCACAGCCCGCAACCCGGCGAGCAACCCCAGGATGCGAGCCTGGAGGGGCAGCGCTTGAACAGCTTCGGCGAAGGCGGCGAGCACCTGCTAAAAGACCTCGACGTGCATTGCGCAGCGGGTACGTTCACCGCGATTGTCGGCCCGTCGGGGGCGGGCAAAAGTACATTGCTGGCGCTGCTCGGTCGGGGCATGGACCCACAGACCGGCGAAGTGCGCCTCGGCCAGGTGGACATTCGCAGCTTAAGCGAACACACCTTGGCCGAGCACATGACCCAAGTCTTCCAGGACAGCGGCCTGTTTGCCGGCAGCGTGCTGTGGAATGTGAGCATGGCACGGCCGCACGCCACGCCTGCGCAACTGCAGCAAGCCGCCACGGACGCGGCACTGGATGAGGTGCTGACCAGCCTGCCGGAGGGTTGGCACAGTGAAGTGGGGCCGGGCGGTGCGTTGCTGTCGGGTGGGCAGCGGCAACGGGTTGGCCTGGCACGGGCGTTGTTGTCGCAGGCGCCGATCCTGTTGCTTGACGAACCGACTGCCAGCCTCGATGCGCGCAGTGAGGCGCGGGTCAATCGCAGCCTGCAGGCGTTGCATGGCAGGCGCACGTTGGTGTTGGTGTCGCATAACCCGGTGTTGGTGCGCAATGCCGATCAGATTCTGGTGCTGGAGGGCGGTTGTGTGAGCGGTTGCGGCAGTCATGAGCATCTGCTGGCCACCCATCCGTGGTATGCACGGTTTGTTGAACAACATCGCGTGTGATGAAGCGCCGGGCATCAATTGAAAAAGTCCCTAAATCGAAAAGTCGCTTACTTCGTTTAAACGATACTAATGCGAATTATTATCGATAATGGAGCGGGGCAATGTCACACCGGGGAGCAGCAAAGGTTGGGCGGGGTTTGAAGCGTAACGGGGCACACTTGGGGATTGTGCTGGTATTGGGGTTGAGCCCCTTGGCACAGGCGATTGCCGCCGTGCAGTTGGGCAATGTCGAAATTGCCGGTGAGGACATCTCCGGCGATGTGACGTCGCCGGGCGTGACCAGCATCGGCAAGCTGCCGCTCAAGCTGCGTGAAACCCCGCAGTCAGTGAGTGTGATCGACCACGAGCGCATCGAGCAGCAAAACCTGTTCAGCCTCGACGAAGTGATGCAGCAGGCCACCGGCGTGACGGTGCAGCCGTTCCAGTTGCTGACCACCGCGTACTACGTGCGCGGCTTCAAGATCAACTCCTTCGAACTCGATGGCGTACCGGCGATGCTTGGTGAAACCGCCAGCTCGCCGCAGGACATGGCGGTGTACGAGCGCGTCGAGATCCTGCGTGGCTCCAACGGTTTGCTGCACGGCAGCGGCAACCCGGCGGCCACGGTCAACTTGGTGCGCAAGCGCCCGCAAAAGGAATTCGCCGCCAGCACCTTGCTCAGCGGCGGCAGTTGGGACCGCTACCGTGGCGAAGTGGATGTGGGCGGGCCGTTGACGCAAACCGGCAACGTGCGCGGGCGTGTGGTGGCGGCTTATGAGGACCGCGACTATTTTTACGACGTCGGCAAGCAAGACACGCAGTTGCTCTACGGCATCACCGAGTTCGACCTCAGCCCCGACACGCTGCTGACCTTGGGGGCGCAATACCAGACCATCGATTCGGTGACCAACATGGCCGGCGTGCCGATGGCCAAGGACGGTTCGAGCCTGAACCTGCCGCGCTCCACCTACCTGGATGTGGACTGGGACCGCTTCAAGTGGACCACGCGCCGGGTGTTCGGCTCCCTCGAGCAGCAACTCGATCACGACTGGAAAGCCAAGGTCGCGGCCGAATACCAGGACGCCGACTCCAGCCTGCGGTATGCCGGTGCCTATGGTGCCATCGACCCGCAAACCGGCGACGGTGCGAGCTTGATGAGCGGCGCGTACAAATTCAACAGCACCCAGAAGAGCGTGGATGCCTCGGTCAACGGCCCGTATTCGTTGTTCGGGCGCAGCCATGAGTTGCTGCTGGGCACCCATTACAGTCAGGGTGAGACCGAGCAGCACACCGCACCGTTCACCACGGCCCTGAATCTGCCGGTGAACGTGTATCGCTGGGACCCGAGCAGCGTGCCCAACCCCGGGATTGGCGCCTACACCTCGCCGGGTTCGACCACCACCACCTCCAAGGGCGTCTACGCGCTGACCCGCTACAAATTGTTCGACCCGTTGACGTTGGTGATCGGTGGCCGCGCCAGCTGGTGGGACCAGGACGCGCCGAAAAGCCACTTCACCCCTGGCCGCGAAATCACGCCGTATGGTGGCCTGATCTGGGACTTCGCGCAGAACTGGTCGTGGTACGCCAGCTACGCCGAGGTGTACCAGCCGCAGACCGGGCAAACCTGGAGCGGCGACCTGCTCAAGCCGGTCGAGGGCAAGACCTACGAAACCGGGATCAAGGGCGAGTTGGCCGATGGCCGCTTGAATGTGTCGCTGGCAGTCTTCCGTATCGACTTGGAAAACAACCCACAGGTGGACCCCGAGCACCCCGGTGCGGGGCCAAACACTTATTACATCAGTGGCGGCAAGGTGCGCAGCCAGGGCTTCGAGCTGGAAAGTACCGGCTATATCACCCCGCAGTGGAACGTCTCCGCCGGCTACACCTACACCACCACCGAGTACCTCAAGGACACCAACAACGCCTCGGGCGAACGCTATGCCGAGTTCACCCCGCGCCATATGGCGCGGATCTGGACCCAGTACGAATTGCCGTGGCAGGAGCAGCGCTGGAGCGTCGGCGCCGGTGTGCAGGCGCAAAGTGATTACAGCGCACAATCCGGCGCGGTGACGCTGGAGCAGGGCGGTTATGCCTTGCTGAATGCGCGGGTCGCCTACCGTATCGATGACCATTGGACGGCCTCAGTCAATGGCAACAACCTGGCGGATCGCAAGTACTACCAGAGCCTGTCCAACGTGAATTGGAACAACCGCTACGGCGAGCCGCGTAGCCTCAACATGACCTTGCGAGGCACGTTCTGATGCTTGGCCCCTGGCCGCTACGCATCAGCCTGGCATTGGCCGGCAGTGTGCTCAGCAGCTTGCAACTGGCGGTGTTGCTGGCGCGGCATTACCCGTGGGGCGGCGGGTTGGAGCGCCTGTATGCCGGGGTGTTCCTGGGTTTGGGCTTTCTGGTGACGGTGCTGTTGTGGTCGCTGCTAGCACCGGATCGCAAGCGGCTGGTGTTGCGCTCCAGTGCCTGGCTGCTGCTGTTTACGCCCTGGCTGCTGTGGGATGGAACTTGGTCATGATGGGCGCACCGAGGGCGCTTGTGCAGCGCGTGCACGCCGGGGTGGGTGGCGTGTTTGGCGTGGTGCTGTTTGTGATCCTGCTGAGCGGCGCGTGGAGCATGGCCCATGAAGACCTGCGCGCCTGGTTTCGCGGCCCGGCGGCGCTGGCGCAAGGCCCGGCGTTGCCGCTGGCGCAATGGCTGGATATCGCCGGTGAGCGTGGCCTGGGATTGGGTGAATTGCGCATTCGCCTGCCGGATCGCAGCCACTCGGTGGTCGAGCTGTGCGGGTCGCCCAAGGATTGCAGTGTCGCGTTGGACCCGGCCAATGGTCGTGAACTGGCGTCGGGCAACGCAGCTGACATCCTGTTCAACCTGCACAAAAGCCTGTTCATCGGCTTCCCCGGAAGGATTCTGGTCAGCCTGCTGGGCGTGGTGCTGTTGCTGATGATCTGGGCGGGCAGCGCATTGCACAGTGGGCGTTTGCAAGACCTCAAACGCCTGCGTCGTGACCGTGGTGCGCGGGTGTTCGCCCATGACTTGCATAGCCTGATCGGCCGCTGGTGCGGGCCGTGGCTGCTGTTGTTCGGCGTGACCGGCGCGCTGTCCGGCCTCGGCGCGCTGGGCACGCTGGGCTTGGCGGGGCAGGCGTTTCCAGGCGCGCCGCAGCAAGCCTTTATGCAGTTGCTGGGCGCACCGCCGCAGGTCAGCCCACAGGCGGGGGCGGCACCGGTTGATCTCGATCAGTTGCTGCGCCGGGACGCCGTCGCCCATCCGGGTTTCTTTGCGCAAAACCTCGCCTTGCACCACTGGGGCGAGCCGGGCGCGTGGGTGGAAGTCAGCGGCATCCAACAAGGCGTGCCCAGCACCGCCGTATTTGAACGCCACACCTATCGCGGCGATGACGGCCTCGCCTTGGGCACCAGCTGTGCCAGCGGTCGCGGCCTGTGGTTGCAGGCGTTCATTGCGGTACAGCCGCTGCACTTTGCCGACTACCGCTGGGTGCCGTATGCCGGGCCGCTGCTGCGTGCGGTGCATTTCGCCATGGCCTTGGCAGCGGCGGTGCTGGTGCTCAGCGGCGTGTACCTGTGGCTGGAACGCCGCCGCCTGAAGGCTGGCGCCGGTTGGCAGGTGCTGTTGCGCCTGGTGGTCGGTGGTGGCGGCGGCTTGCTGACGGCCACTGCCGTGTTGCTGTGCGCCGGGGCGCTGGGTATCGGCAACTGGGCGTGGTGGTTCTGGGGCGGTTGGCTTGCCAGCGTGTTGCTCGCGTGTGTCGTCCCGCCAAACCGTCAACCGCTGCACTTGTTGTTGGCCGTGGCGGGTTTGGCCTTTGTCGCGGCGAGTGTGCTGCACCTGGCGGGGAGCTTGAAGCACGGCAGCCTGCCGCTATGGCCGATTGATCTTGTGTTGTTGCTGTGTGGCGCCAGTGCCTTGTTGGCACTGCGCCGTTTGATTGCTTTTACGCGTGCGGCACGGGTTGCCGCCGCTAACGTTGCCTGAGGGGAGACTCGTATGTTGGATCTGTTGAAACATTGGCGCATGGTGTTGACCTTCGCCCTGTTGTACCTGTCCCAGGGCATTTGCTTCGGCATCGCGATGGACGCCTTGCCGACCCTGCTGCGCCATGATGGCGCCGCGCTGCATGCGCTGGCATTCCTGCCGTTGGTGGGCCTGCCGTGGGTGATCAAGTTCATCTGGGCGCCCCAGGTCGATAACCATTGGAGCCCGCGCCTGGGACGGCGGCGCAGCTGGATCATACCGATGCAGATTCTGGTTCTGCTGTGCATCGCCACCCTGGCGAGCATCGGCCTGAGTGTGGAAACCGCAGGCATCGCAGTGGGCTTGCTGATTGTCGCCTCGCTGGCCAGCGCCACCCAGGACATCGCCACCGACGGCATGGCCGCCGAGTACTTCACCGGCAACATGCTCGCGCGCATCAACGCCATTCAGGTCGGCGGCACCATGGTCGGCTTTTTTGTCGGCGGCGCCGGCACCTTGCTGCTCAGTGGCTACCTGGGGCAAACCACGGCATTCAGTGTGCTGGCGCTGGTGCCGTTGCTGAGTCTGGTGTGCGTCGGTTGGCTGCACGTCGCACCGGCCAAGGACAAACAGCCGGACGTGGCCCACGCCTCGTTGTGGCGGTTTATCAAACGGCCCAAGGCAGTCTCGCTGGTGGTGCTGGCCTTGCTGTCGGCAATGACCTCGGTCTCGGGGTTCGGCTTGTCCAAACTGTTCCTGAATGACGCCGGTTGGTCCCTACAGGCCATCGGCCAATTGGGCATGAGCGGCGGCATGGTCACTGTCGTGCTCGGCTGCGGCGGCGGCGCTTGGCTGATTCGCGTGCTGGGCCTGTGGCCGACCTTCATCCTGGCGGTGGGCATGGCTGGCGTGGCCGCACTGACCTGGCTGTTGCAAGCCACCGGCCTGCTTGCCACGCAGACTGGCTTGATCTGGCTGGCGGTGGGTTTGGGCTCGTTTGCCACCGGCGCCACGTCGGTGGTGATCATGACCGCGTCCATGGCCTTTGCCGCCCAAAGTGATCAGGCGGGCACGGACATGACGGCTGTGCAAAGCACGCGGGATTTGGGCGAGATGTTGTCTTCGACGTTGCTCGTTGGGTTGACGGCTCAGGCGGGGTATAGCGGTGGGTTTCTTGCGGGGGTTGTGATGGCGGTGTTGGCGTTGGGGGTGGCGTTGAATGTGTCGCGCCGAGGCCCGCGGGTGCAGGTGGCTGGCTGAACCGAACGTCTGCGACCCCTGTGCAGGTGGCATGAGCTAATGCCTTTGGGGGCAATGGTCGCTGGAGCCACCGAGGTTCACTGGCGGGGCTGAATGTTATAGACGCCGCGCCGATCCCCGGAGATCAGGTGCTCGCAGCGCTCGACCCTGGCGCTGTCGTCCATGGCGGCGCGGAATAGCTGCAGTTCTTGCTGCACTGCTGCTGAACCTTGAAACCAGAGTGCTGGGCGGGCGGACGATCGGGATCATCAACAACCACTTCATTGATTTGCCCAGCGCCATCGGTATCGACCGTGACAGCCCGTTCCGGTATTTACCGCTGGGGCAAACCGCCCAGGTGCCGAATATCTCACTGGATTCGATTGATAACGCAGCGACATTACTGACCCTTTCACATTGGTCATCGAACCACACACCAGCGCGTTATAAAGCCAACCTGTCAACGCAAAGTGCTTTCCACTGTCTGCGCGAAGGCGCTGGCGTGGACGGGGCGAGCATTGTCACCTGCGATCACTTTGACTTGGATGGGCTGGCCTCCATTTATGCGTTTCTGGCGCCTGCCAGCGCGCTGCGGCACCAGGAGTTGTTGATCGATGTAGCCAGGCTCGGCGACTTCTCCAGGGGCACGTCACCCCAGGCGCTGAGGACGGCTTTTACCTTTAACGCGCTGGCGGCACAGGCGAAGCCGCCCGGCACGCTCGATGCCGATACGGCCCTGTTGCAGATCTACAAAGCCGTTTTGCCGAACGTGGAGCACGTGCTGGAGCACACCGAACATTACGCGCATTGCTATCTTGAAGGCATGGATCACCTGGCGCGCAGTGAGCGCCTGTTGAGCCACCCCGACACGCGGCTGGTCGAATATGCGGCTATCGATCTGGCCGAGGTATTACCGCATCTGGCGATCACGGGCTTTGAGATCAACTGGCCTGGGCTGCAAACCGTCACGCGCAGCCCAGGGTTCGCGCAGTGCTTGAGGCGTTGATCGCAGGGCTGAGTTCGCTGGATGACGGCGACCGATGAGGAGGGTTGGCCAATTTCCGCATCGCTGGCTTCCGTCGGAAATTTCCTACGAGTCAAGGGGATGCTTCTCTCGCTGAGTCTGACCGCGACCCGCCACTATCAGCGTCTTCGCAGCTGCACAGTGATTGACGAGCATGGCCTACCCTCGCGTTTTGGTTTTGGAAACCCATCAATTTCAGCGCAGCGTTCTGATTAAGGTGCTCGACAAACTGGGCATGCCCGATGTCATTCAGGCAGGTGACACTGAACAGGCCATGGTCCTCATGCAGGAGGCGGGTGGGGTCGATATCGTGCTCTGCGATCTGGCTGATCGTGGCTACGACTGTCTGGAATTTCTGCGTATTGCCGGTCGGGTTGGCCTGGTGCAGGCGGTGGTCTTATGCGGTGAGCTGGGGCCGGAGCTGCGTCGCGCGCTGGTGCCGATGAGCACACTGTCTGGCTTGCAACTGCTGGGGGTCTTAAGGTCTCCGTTGCAATTATGGGCGTTGCGCAAAATGCTTTTACGCTATGCCTACCGCCGGTCTCCAGTGGTGTGCGCGCCACTGCAAAAAAACCTTCCCACTGAGGAGGAGATTCGCCGAGGCCTTGCCCTGGGAGAGTTTCGTGCCTGGTTCCAACCCAAGTTCTGGATGCGCACGGGGGCGCTGGCCGGCGTCGAGGCCTTGGTGCGCTGGTCACCGGCGCAGCCCAGGGCATCGGCCGGCGTGTCGCCGAACGTTTGCTGGAGGAGGGCGCCTGGCTGGTCGCGGTCGATCGCTCCGAGCTTGTGCATGAATTGCAGCAGGAGCGGGCGCTGATCCTCACCGCCGACCTGGAACAACACGCCGAGTGCGCACGGGTGATGGCCGCCGCCCAGGCGCGGTTCGGGCGTATCGACATTCTGGTCAACAACGTCGGCGGCACTATCTGGGCCAAACCCTTTGAACACTACGCCGTCGGTGAGATTGAAGCCGAAGTGCGCCGCTCGCTGTTCCCCACGCTGTGGTGCTGCCATTGCGTGTTGCCCTACATGCAGGAACAGGGCCGCGGCGCCATCGTCAATGTCTCGTCGGTGGCCACACGCGGGGTCAACCGCGTGCCCTATGGCGCGGCCAAGGGCGGGGTGAATGCCCTGACCGCCTGCCTGGCCCTGGAAACCGCCGGCAGTGGCATCCGCGTCAACGCCACCGCGCCCGGTGGCACCGAGGCACCGCCGCGCCGCATCCCGCGCAACAGCCAGCCGCAAAGCGAGCAGGAACGCGTGTGGTACCAACAGATTGTCGACCAGACCCTCGACAGCAGCCCGATGAAGCGCTACGGCAGCATCGACGAACAAGCCTGCGCGATTCTGTTTCTGGCCTCTGACGAGGCCTCCTATATCACCGGCGTGACGTTGCCGGTAGGCGGTGGCGACCTCGGCTGACCCGCTGTTCCTGCAGACACTGACTCACAAAAACAAAAAAGAGAGCACTGCCATGCGTACCCATGATGTTCATTCAATTATTGATAATGCGCCGTTCAACCGCTTCCACTGGCTGGTCGTGAGCCTGTGTGCCTTGCTGTTGATCTTTGACGGTTATGACTTGTTTATCTACGGCGTGGTGCTGCCGTCGATCATGCGCGAGTGGGGGCTGACCCCCTTGCAGGCCGGCGCGCTGGGCAGCTATGCGCTGTTCGGCATGATGTTTGGGGCGCTGATCTTCGGCACCCTGGCGGACCGCTTCGGGCGCAAGAAAGGCATCGTATTTTGCTTCGCGTTGTTCAGCATCGCCACGGTGATCAATGGCTTTGCCACAAGCCCCACCGAGTTCGGAATCTGGCGGTTTATCGCCGGGCTCGGCTGCGGCGGGTTGATGCCCAATGCGGCGGCGCTGATCAACGAATATGCGCCAAAAAAAGTGCGCAGCACCTTGATGGCCGTCATGTTCAGCGGTTATTCCCTGGGCGGGATGCTTGCAGCCAGCGTGGGGATTTTCATGCTGCCGAGCTATGGCTGGCAGTCGATGTTTTTTGTCGCGGTCATCCCGCTGCTGCTGTTGCCGCTGATTGTGTACTGGCTGCCCGAGTCCATCGGCTTTCTGATCCGCCAGGGCCGTGTGGATCAGGCACGGGCGCTGCTTAATCGGCTGTCGCCGGGCACTGTAATCAATGCCGAAGATGAACTGGTCGTCACCGACAGCAAAGGCAAAGGCGCCTCGGTGGTGGAGCTGTTCCGCCATGGTTTGGCCTTACGCACGGCGATGATATGGACTGCGTTTTTCTGCTGCCTGCTGATGGTCTACGCCCTGAGTTCGTGGCTGCCCAAGCTGATGGCCGGCGCCGGTTACAGCCTGGGGTCGAGCCTGTCGTTCCTGATTGCCCTGAACCTGGGCGGTATGGCCGGGGCGCTTGTCGGCGGTCGTTTGGGCGATCGGCTGAACCTAGTGAAAGTCGTGATCGGCTTCTTTATCGCCGCGGTGGTATCCATCAGCCTGCTGGGCATTAACAGCCCGATGCCGGTCCTGTACCTGCTGATCTTCGTCGCGGGCGCTACCACTATCGGCACGCAAATCCTGCTGTATGCCGGGGCGGCGCAGCTCTATGGCTTGTCGATTCGCGCCACCGGCTTGGGTTGGGCCTCCGGCATCGGGCGTAATGGCGCGATTGTCGGTCCGCTGCTGGGCGGCGCACTGATGGCGATCGAGTTGCCCCTGCAATTGAACTTCATGGTGTTTGCCATACCCGGTGCCATTGCCGCACTGGCGATGAGCGTATTCGCCCTGAACGAACGGCGCTCCATCGCGGCCTTGCCGGCCGCCCAGGCGCTGTGACCTCCCAAACCGTCGATAACAATAACTAAGAGCAACGACATGAACACACAACGTATCTGGCATGCCCTGTTGGGCGTGCCCCTTGCGGCGACGGCTGACGAGGGCGATTTTTTCAAGGATTCCACAGCCACCTTGCAGGCCCGTAACTACTACTTCAGCCGTGACTTCTCGGACATCGTCGGCGCCAACAAGCAATCCAGGGCCGAAGAGTGGGGCCAGGGTTTTATCCTGACCTACAAATCCGGCTATACCCCTGGGCCCGTGGGTTTTGGCCTGGATGCGCTGGGCACCCTGGGCCTCAAGCTCGACAGCAGCCCGGATCGGGCCAATACCGGCTTGCTGCCGGTCAAGGACGATGGCCGTGCCGCCGATGACTACAGCCGCCTCGGGCTGACCTTCAAGGCCCGCTTTTCTAAAACCGAATTGAAGGCCGGTGAATTACAGCCCAACCTGCCGGTGCTGGCCTTCAGTGACATCCGCCTGCTGCCGCCGAGTTACCAGGGGGTGAGTCTGAGCTCCAGCGAGATCAGCGGCCTCACGCTGCAGGCCGGGCACTTGACCACTACCAGCCTGCGCAATGAGGCCGGTGACGAGAAGATGATCGCCATGCTCGGCCATGTGCCGCAGCGCGGGGCCAAGAGTGACGCGTTCAACTATGTCGGCGGCGACTATGCCTTCAACGGCAATCGCACCAGCGTCAGCCTCTGGCATGGTCAGCTCAACGACATCTATGCCCAGAACTTTATCGGCCTCAAGCACAGCCAACCGGTAGGGGCTTGGGTGCTGGGCGCCAACCTGGGTTACTACGATGCGCAAGAGGAGGGCGACAAACTGCTCGGCAAAATCGACAACCAGGCGTTCTTCTCGTTGCTGTCGGCCAAGCGTGGCGGCCACACCTTCTATGTGGGTTATCAGGCGATGTACGGCGACAGCGCCTTCCCACGCGTGTTTGCCAATATCACGCCGCTGGGCAACGAGGTGCCCACCTACGAGTTCGCCTATACCGACGAGCGCTCCTGGCAGGTGCGCTACGACTACGACTTTGCGGCGCTGGGTATTGCGGGGTTGACGACCACGGTGCGCTATATCACCGGCGACAACGTGACCACCGGCGCGGGCTATGAGGGCAAGGACCGCGAGCGTGACCTCGAGATCGGTTATGCCGTGCAAAGTGGCGTATTGAGTGGCCTGGGTATTCGCGTACGCAATGTGATGGCGCGTTCCAACTACCGCAGCGACATCGATGAGAACCGGCTGATCCTCAGTTACACCTGGAAGCTGCTTTAAACGCCGCCCTGGCAAGTGCCCATCACCGTGTAGGTGACGGTGTGGCGGGCGCCCTGGCTATCGAGGTACACCAGGGTCGCCGGCTCCACTTGGCAACTGCCGGGTACCGCGGTGGTGGACACCACGTGCTGGATATCCAACGCCGGGCTGTCATTACCGCCGGCGGCAAAAGCGCCGGTGGCAGTGAAGAGCAAGATAAGGCTTAGAAATCTGATGTTCATGCTGTGGCCCTCTGTTCAGTAGGGTCCAGTGTAGTGGCTCCGGCGCGGGGTTAAAGCCGCGAACCGGTAAATAACTCGTACGTATTACGTAGCAATCAAGGTGCAACGCTGATGGATCTGCTCAATGGTATGCGGGTGTTTGCCCAGGTTGTCGACAGCGGCAGTTTTGCGTCGGCAGCAGAGGTGTTGGCGCTGTCCGGCGCGCAAGTGTCCCGCTTGATCTGCGACCTGGAACAGCATCTGCAAGCGCGCCTGCTGCAGCGCACAACCCGGCGCTTGCGCCTTACCGAGTCAGGCGAGCGTTTCCTACTGCGCTGCCGAGGCATTCTCGACGACATCAACGCCGCCACCGCCGAAGCCAGCGGCGCCCACCTCAACCCGCGCGGATGCTTGCGGGTGCACTGCATGAGCGGGCTGGGCGTACTGATCACGCCGTTGATCGCCCGTTACAGTGAGCACTACCCCGACGTGTCTATAGCGCTGACCCTTTCACAGCACAACCCGGACCCCCTTGAAGAAGGGCACGACGTGGTCATCTGCATCGCCCATGCGTTGCCGGATTCGGCCTTGGTCAGCCAGACGATCGGCCAGTTATTCAGCGTGACTTGCGCAGCCCCCGGCTACCTGGCCAAACACGGCGTGCCCGAGCATCCGCTTGAGCTGCTGCAGCACCGGCGCCTGCATTTAAGAGACTTTCAGGAGGACGAATGGCTGTTCCCGGGCGAAGCGGGCGACATTGCCATTGCGCCCGGCACCACCTTCAAAACCAACGTCGCCGACGCCATGGTCAAGGCGACACAAGAGGGCATGGGCATCAGCCTGTTACCGTTTTTCAGCGCCCACGCAGCCTTGCAGGACGGTTCGCTGGTGCGGTTGCTGCCGGCTTACAAACTGCGCGAACGGCGTATTTTCGCAGTGTACCCGTCGCGGCGGTTTCTGGATGCCAAGGTACGCACCTGGGTGGAGTGGTTACGCGAGCAACTGCCGGTGCTGTTGGGCGATTACGCCGAGGATTTTTAGAGGCTGTCGGGGTCGCCAAAAAACATTTTGACTTGGCTCTAGGGCGGTGGTTTCAGTTTGAAAGAATCTTTATATGCCCCCAATTTTGCCCCCACTCAGACGGCATACATGAACGATCACGAAGCCGAAGTAAGTCGCCGCCCGGGTGGCGTCCATATATAGGAACCGCTCGAACAGCGTCTGTATTGCTGCGACGAGCTCGTCCAGCCCGATGAAGAACACTGCTTCGAACTAGAGCCCCTTGATGTGTTGAACATCGAAAACCCGGATATCGAATTGGTTACCCAATGACTGGTCATCGCACAGGGGACTGCGAGCAAACTTCTGCTCTCTAGCTTCTCGGTAGGCGCTTCTGAGACGGGTTCGCTTGCTTCATAAATTCAAGTCCTCGACACCACCTACCTATTTTTGAGCATCACCGCAATCTCGCGTACCTATCCGCACTGTGCCATTTGACGTTAAAGTGCCAGTACACGAGAAGTTTATTGCAAGGATGCTGTTCAAATGGTTTTACCGGATCAACCTAAAAGCCTTATTTTTGACCTGGAAGTCGTCCCCGGCAAACCCAATCAAACTGACCGCATATTCATGGTTGGTGCGATGCGTCCCGATACGGAAGAGGAGCTTGAGCATAAGGTCAACAAGGACCTGCCTGCAGTGCTTGAGGCCCTTGATCGCTTAGGGCAGGGCGCTAGTTTTGTACTTGGTCATAACGTTATCGACCATGACTTACCCATACTTCTAGAGCAAGCTGCGCATCTGGCATTACACCAGTTGCCGGTGATAGACACCCTACGCCTATCGCCTTTAGCCTTTCCACAAAACCCGTATCACCGGCTGGTTAAAGACTACAAACTCATTCGTGACAGCCTCAACTCACCACTGTCCGATTGCCGCTCAACCTTGACACTGTTCAATGAACAGCGGCGGGCGTTCGAAGACCTGAGTATTAAGCTCCAATCAGAACTGCTCTGCTACCAAGCGCTGCTCGCTCCAATGCCAAATAGCGACCTGGGGGCGTTCTTTACCTCGATCACTGGTCAGGAGCCTAGATCCCTCACAGAACTTCGTCACCTGATTCCAGAGCTACTTAGGGAAACTGACCCAACGTTGACGCGTACTTCCAAGGTTTGCAGTAAACGACTGAACCAGTTGTTGCAAAGCGACCTCATGGACGACAGCCAGCGTTGGCCACTTGCTTATGCGCTGGCCTGGCTGCGCGTGTCGGGCGGCAACTCGGTTCTGGCACCCTGGGTGCGCCACCAATTTCCTGCAACCGGTAAGTTGATTGCTGAACTGCGTGACGTTCCCTGCGGGGAAAGCCACTGCGACTATTGCAGCACCACTCATGATCCTCGCCACGAGCTCAGGCGTTACTTCGCTCCCATTCAGGACTTTCGGACCGAACCAGACGGGCGCTCCTTACAGCATGACGTGGTGTTGGCAGGCATGCAGGGCAAGCACGTGCTCGCGATTCTTGCAACAGGGGGCGGAAAATCCTTGTGCTACCAGTTACCGGCGCTGAACCGCTTTCACCGCAACGGCAGCTTGACGATCATCATCTCGCCGCTGCAGTCGCTGATGAAAGATCAGGTCGACGGCCTACTGGCTCGTAACGTCCAATGCGCTGCAACTTTGAATGGTCTGTTGACCATGCCTGAGCGGGCCGAGGTGCTGGAGAAGATCCAATTAGGCGATGTGGGCATTCTGCTGGTATCCCCCGAGCAGTTTCGCAATATAGCTTTTCGCCGCGCGATCTCCCAGCGTCAGGTCGGCGCCTGGATCTTCGATGAGGCGCATTGCTTGTCCAAATGGGGCGCAGATTTTCGCCCGGATTACCTCTATGTCTCACGCTTCATCAAGCAGTTCTCTGGTGACGGTCCGCTCGCGGCGATTGGCTGCTTTACGGCTACGGCCAAACCTGATGTGCTTGAGGACATCGAACAGCATTTCAAAGAGCAGTTGGGCATCACCTTCAAGCATTTTATCGGTACCCACGAGCGTACCAATCTGCACTTCGAGGTCCTGCCGTGTTCTCGGTCAGAAAAGCGCCACCATACTCAGACGTTACTTGAGGAAGAGCTAGGCGCCAGCGAGGGTGGCGCGGTGATATTCGTTTCAAGCCGAAAAGGCGCTGAAGAGCTTGCAGGCTTTTTGATCGGGCACGGATGGGCTTGCAAGTACTTCCACGCCGGGCTGGAGCCACATGAAAAGAAAGATATTCAGGACTCCTTCAAGGGCGGGGAACTGAAAATTATCGTGGCTACCAACGCTTTTGGCATGGGCGTCGACAAACCCGATATTCGCCTGGTGATACATGCTGATATTCCGGGATCGCTGGAGAACTACTTACAAGAAGCCGGTCGCGCCGGTCGCGATCAAGGGCAGGCGCGGTGCGTGCTTCTGTATGACGCTCAGGACATCGAAAACCAGTTCGGGATGTGCGAAGGTTCGAAACTGACCCTGCGTGATATCCAGCAAATCCTGCGCAAATTGCGCAAGGAGAGTGACCGACGCAAGGGCAGCAGGCTCGTCATCACGGCCGGTGAGGTATTGATGGATGAGCATGTTGATACTAGCTTTGAAGCCGGAGAACGTGATGCTGAAACCAAGGTGGTCACGGCAGTGTCCTGGCTAGAGCGAGGGCAGTTTTTAAAAAGGGAGGAGAACCAGACCCAAATCTTTCCGGCAAGCCTGAAGCTGACTAAGGAGGAGGCCGATAAGCGTCTGGCCACCGCTAACTTATCGGCCAGGCGGCTCGAAGAATTCAGGGCCATTTTGAGATATCTGTACGAGGCTAATGC
>NZ_JBJGXU010000130.1:0-4030 GCF_045447305.1 Pseudomonas sp. D47
GATAGTCCGCGTGCGGGCTCCAACCCATGGCGGCAGCCGCGATCTCGTTGAGCAACCGCCGCGCTGGGTGATTGCTACGGCTGAGGAAACTTTTGTCCAGCACCGCGACTTTCAGCATCGGGATCTGCAAGCGGGCAATCAAGCCCTTGAAGGCATCCGGCACGGTACGGTCGTTAAGGATGAAATCGAACAGCAGCGCGATCAGGTTGATCACATCCTCATCGGCGTCTTCCACAACACGGGATTTGCCACTCTTGACGCTGACCCGGGTCAACAACTGCCCAAGCTGGTTGCGCAGGTCAAAGTCGTCTTCGGCCTCGGGTTCCGGCACGTATTGTTGCAAATGGGAGAGCAGGCGCAGCAGGTCGCGGGTGGCAATGGGTTGCGGCTCGGCGCAGGCCTCAAGGGTGGGCGCTACACTGCCACGTACCGCCGCCAGCAACTTTTGCAACGCGGCGAAGGCTTCCTGGCCGTTTTCATCCAGCGGCGGGTCGATGCTGGGCAGGCTGCCTTCTTGCTGTTGTTCGCGCGCCGCACGCCCGCCGGGCCGACGTGACGGCACCGCCTTGAGTTCAGGCAGCACCCCGGTGGCAACCAGCAACTGGTTGGCTTCGCCGAACAGTTGATCGGCGTCGCTGAGCACGTACTTTTCAAACAGCTTGAGCATGATCAGCTTGACGCGGATCTCCACCCCCAAGCTGCGCCCCGCGCGCAAAAAGAACTCACAAAGCAGCGCCGGGCCCAACGGGTTATCTCGCTCGTCCAGGGGCTTGCCGAGCACCGTGCCCAAGCGTGCAGTCAGTTGCCCCAGCGCCAGGCCATCGCGGTGCCGCACCCGGCCCAGCATGGCCTCCAGTGCAACGGCTTTTTCCAGGGCATCGCTGGACGTGCCGGGCGCCGCCTCGTAGGACACTACCGGCACCAGGTGCGGCTCGCCCGGCCCGCTGGGGCCCAGATTGGCGAAGGCGGCGAACAGTTGCTCCATGAATACGCGTTCGAAGTTCTTACGCTTGAGGCGCAAGTCGCGCATGGCTTCAAAGAAAATGTGATGGTCAACATTACTGCGGGCCTTGTCGGCCATTTCGAACAGGGTGTCGTCGGCGTTATCGAACAGCTCCTGCAAGCCTTGCTGCAACTGTTGGGCAGCCTTGTCGCGAACCTGCATCAACACCACCGGCAGGCGCGCGAGCGGGGATGGCGTGGCCTGTGCCTTGTTGATAGGCACCACCTTTCCGTCAATGTGCATCCTGGCCTCCTGAAACGGCGATGTTGGGGTGGGGAAAAATCGGCGACAGGTCCAATTGGGCTGCAAAAGCCGGTTACCACCAAGACGTCAAAGCTATGACGCCAATTGCAAGGCGCGAGATTATCTTGCAAACGAGGGTAGTTGCGCCAGCAAACTCTGCCATTGCGGTGTAAATGAGTGGGGAGCCTGGGTTCAAAGGCGCACAGCCCCTATAATCGAGGCACCTTGTTTGTGGAGCCTGTTATGCCGAATCTCCGTCTTGCCGACCTTACCGCCGAAATCGAAGCCAACGTGCGCCGTGCACTGCTGGAAGACATCGGCAGCGGCGATATCACTGCGCAATTGATCCCCGCCGAACGACTGGCCAAGGCCACGATCATTACTCGCGATGCCGCCGTTATCGCCGGTACTGCCTGGGTGGACGCCGTCTTCCGCCAGCTCGACCCTCGGGTCGCGGTGCATTGGCAGGTGGCCGACGGTGAGCGCGTCAGCCCCAACCAGGCGCTGTTCCATCTGGAAGGCCCGGCCCGTTCGCTGCTGAGTGGCGAACGCTGCGCACTGAATTTTCTGCAGATGCTGTCAGGCGTCGCCACCCGCGCCCACTACTTGGCGGATTTTGTCGCCACGACCCAGGTCAAGTTGCTGGACACCCGCAAAACCCTGCCAGGCCTGCGCCTAGCGCAGAAGTACGCGGTCACCTGCGGCGGTTGCCACAACCATCGCATCGGTTTGTATGACGCGTTCCTGATCAAGGAAAACCATATCGCCGCCTGTGGCGGTATTGCCCAGGCGATTTCGGCCGCCCACAAAATCGCCCCGGGCAAGCCGGTGGAAATCGAAGTGGAAAGCCTGGATGAACTGCGCGAAGCACTGGCGGCGGGTGCCGATATCATCATGCTCGACGAGTTGAGCCTGGATGACATGCGTGAGGCCGTGCGCCTGAACGCCGGCAAGGCCAAGCTGGAAGCAAGCGGCGGGATCAATGAAACCACCCTGCTGCCCATCGCTGAAACCGGGGTGGATTACATCTCCATCGGTGCGATGACCAAGGATGTGAAGGCGGTGGATTTGTCGATGCGCCTCAGTATCTGAGGCGCATGACCGAAATTTGTGTGGCGGCTTGTTGCGGTGAGCGGGGCTGTCGTGGCGAGCCCACTCACCAGTTCAAGCCTCACCACAACAAGCCCACTCGCCAACCAAGCGAGCCTCCACAACAAGCTCGTTGCAGGCTTAGTGCTTAGATCGCGAGATTATTCATCCCGCAATACTCGTTCCAGTCGACACCCAGCACCTCGGCAGCCTCTTTGTGCAAGGCCAGTCGCGCCGCCTCGAACTCTTCAGGGGTGGAGGTGTACTTGAGGCTCAGCTCCCATGGCTGCAGGCCCTGGGCCTCAGCCTCATCCTCAAATGCCCATTTGATCTGGTCCTTTTGATCATCGGCGCTCAGGTCCTTGATCTCATGCAGCAGTTCCGGCGACTCCGCGACGTACTTTTTGAGGGCTGCTTCGTGCCGCGCTTCCTGGGTCATCTCTGATGTGGTCATGTTGTTCTCTTAGATCGAGGAATGGGGATGCATCTGGGTCATCAAGGTTGCGCAGATACGAAAGAGCGGGCACGAATGCCGGCTCGTCTGGCCTTCAGAACCATTCTGGGATCATCTGAAAACGTTGCCTTTGAAACAGTGTTGCCTTTGTGCCCGAGACAGGAATCGAACCATTCGACTCTAGCCCAGTGAAAACGGTAAGCCTTTTAGATACAAATATAAAAAGGGCACTCATTTGGGCACTCAGAAAAAACTGAATCCTGCATCAGCTTTAGCTGCTTGCGACCTCAGCTTAGCCCAGGTAATACGCTTGGGCTACTGTTCCATAACTACAGCCAGGCTGCGCATGTATTCCTCATCCTGATGATTCAGCATCCGGGTTACTCGCAATAGCTTGATCCTTCATTCCTAAAGTCTGAACCAAAGGGAAACGAGCCATGAAACCTTTAACCAGATCGGATTTAATCGAATCAATACTTACTGAAATGGAGCGAGTCTGGGGTCCAAAGGGGTTCGGCGGTGAGCTTGAAGCTTACGCGTGGCTGAAGGAGCACTTTGGGATATCCGAAGAGGAGGACGTGCAATGGCAGGACGTGCTTTCGGATTGGGCCGGCACTTTAGACGAAGATACGGAGGATCTGGATGAGGACGAAAAGGAGCATGTAAAAGCGTTTCTCCAGGACGACTCTGCTGTTACGACGTTCCTTGAGGTTTTGCTCCAGCAATATAGAAATTCTAATGCGACATATTCTGGTTAAGTTGAGAGAAACGCCCCTGTGGAGCTCCAAGCTGGAGAGGTGGAAGACGAGCGCAGTGCTATGAAGGGTGCATCCCGAAAAGCTTTACGCCTAAGTGGAAAACTGTGCCCCTGAAAGGAATTCCCCCAAGATGAGCACACCCAACAAACCGCCGGGCAGATGCAAGCGCCGGTAAAATAGCGAAGCCCCCGGCGCTGAACTCGCCTAAACGTCCATTACGCGATGAAAAACGTACCTTTTTATAATAAAAACTTGTATTTATTTAATAAAAGGTACCTTTTCCCCTATCAAAAAGGTACTATTTTCAGGCCTGGCGAATCACCAGGGGAAGTTTTTGGTACCTTTGGAGATTTGTATGCTTATAAAATTTCAATCCGACAACGAAGAATTTCATCACCGACTTTTGGCAGCGACTGGGCTTGGTACTGTCACTGGAGCTTATCGCTCGGCAGCGGTTCAATACCCTGGACTTAAGAGTCGGAT
>NZ_JBJGXU010000131.1:0-3731 GCF_045447305.1 Pseudomonas sp. D47
ATCCCTGGTCTGAGTGAAATAGCAGGCCTTGCGGCTTGCCACGCTGCTCGTAAGCCACGTCCAACGCCTTGATCACCAAGTCTGCATCCGGCTTTTCTGATAACGCCCAGCCCGCCACTCGGCGAGCGTAAAGATCCATGACAACCGCAAGGTAGTGTCATTTCCCCTGTGCCAAGATGTAGGTGATGTCGCCGCACCAGACCTGGTTGGGCGCTTCGACATCAAGTTCTCGGTTCAATATATTTGGGATATCCGGCCGCTCGACTGTCGCCTTTTTATAGGCGTGTGATCCTGGCTGCTTGCTGACCAACTCCAGCTCACGCATCAGCCTGCGTACCTTAAACCGTCCAATTTGCTCACCTTCTTCTTGCATCATCAACGTGATGCTTCGACTGCCGGGAGCACTTCGGCCCTGGGTGAACAACTCGCTCACTCGGCTACGCAGCCTGGGCCGCTCAACATCTGGTGTTCGCCGCCTTAGACGATGCGCGTAGTACCCCGAACGAGCACAAGCAGTCAACAGGCTCATGGACGCTTAGCTGATTGATCAGCGCGTACGCTCGAGATCTTCCGACATCAAGAGCGCGGTAGCCTTTTTTAATATTGATTTCTCGCGCTCGAGGCGAGCAATCCGAGCTTCCAACTCCTGGATTTTTGCTGCTCTGGTGTCAGGGCCTTGCTCTGGGGCGTGACGCCGGTGCGCTCTTGCTGAAGCTGGTCGACCCAGCGGCGCAGCGCCGACTCACCAACACTCAGTGAACGACTGGCTTCGATGAAGCTGTAGTTTTGCTTGAGCACGAGGTCGGCAGCCTCGCGTTTGAATTCTGCGGAAAAGGTACGGCGTTGTTTGGTCATCTGACACCTCGATCTGGCGAGTATTCTCGCCTAAAAGGGTGTCCGGTTTCATTAGACCACTACAAGCAGACTTAGGGAATTCCTAGCCGCGGTGACGAAGGGGTATAAATTTATGTCTGCATTTGCGGGCTCATGAGCAGATTGGTAGCCCGGTGATCCACCGCGCCCGCGTAGAGGCGATCGCGGTGGTTCAGGTATTGCACATGTAAGGCTGAAGGTCATTGGGTGGCGCTTTCAGCGCTACCTAGCAGCCAACGTGGGAGATCAGCGCTCGGCCTTCTCAGTCGAAGCCGCTTTTCTTTTTTCAGTCGTCGACACTGCCGCCTGAGGCTCGAGAGGTACTTTAGATCCAGTGGCTTCGGCTTCCAGGTGCGCGACCTGATGACTGTACTCGCGCAAATACACGATGAACTCCTGCAGCAGGCGATCCCACAGTTCCAGGTTCCCGCGCAGGTGATGCAGGCTGACGCCGGCGGCCACGGTGACATCCAATTCCATCACCAAAAAATCACTCTGCACCGAAAGTCTGGCGAAACGGCGAGTCGCGTTCCAAAGCTCAGTCATACCAGCGGGCAAGGCGCCTTGAATGCGCAAAGCGCAGCTGTAGGTGAAATCAACATAGGCACCTGCTTCGCTGCCCCGATTGCCGAAACGCACGGCATACCCGATGCCCTGACTGGCGGTCAGCAATTGGATGGCACCATTTTGTTCACTTTGGTTGACGCGGTAACCTGCCTCCTGCAACACGTGAGTCATCTTTTCCGTAGTTACTTGAGTTATCAATCCACTAGTAGACATAGCGATAGAGTCCTTTATCGGATTTACATGCATGGCCACACAGGCCGTGATTGTTTTGTATGTTATTTCAGCTTCGCAACAATAAAAACATATAACCGAACGGTTGCGGGCTTCGCTGAGAGTTTTTTAGGGAAGCAAACTTCTTTTGATAAATTTTGCCGATTTTTAATGGGTTCGTTGAGCGAGTGTGCTCCGAGGGGGCAAGTTTTTTTGTCCTTCGTGTTAATGAATCAGTGTGGCGGTTCGAATAATATTTTCCCCTTACCTCCTGCTGAACGCAAAGTCGACGTTCAAAGAGGTGTAACCTGTTCCCATAGGGTTCAGGTGATGATTTTCAAACGTCGTTCTATTGAGGAAGGACAGCTTGCCGAAATCCACCTCGTATGGGGACAAACCTGAATTTTACAGGTGTTAGACTTAGGTTAAAACGCATGAAGAACGCCGGCGAGCAGCAGGAAAAATCGTAGCAAACAGGCGAGAGCATTTGAAAGCGTTCATTGGCATCCTGATGCTGGCGGGCATGAGCTTAGAGAGGTGCGCCAATGGCGTGATCCGATTCAAATAGACATTCGGGTCGGCGTTGGATGAATTCACGTAATCGAGCAGGCAGTGCTGGCCATCGTTGTTGCGGATTATCAAGCGTTAGCTCGACTGACCATCACTGAGAAAGACGTTGCCGTTGTCCAGAACGATGGTGACAAACCGATGCTTGTCGGTGAAAACACCATCTCCCTTGAGCAGTACCTGGCTTTGCGCGTCTTGTATATGAAGCAGTACTGGGCGGGTAGCCAACACCGGGAACTCCGGTATATTGACCGAGCCTCGACGTGCCGTAACTGTCTTGGTGCCGATATTGATCTCGACATAGTGCGGCAAGGTTTTTGTCGCAATTCAACTTGTGAATATTAGGAGGCATTGAGCTTCAGCACCACGGCACGACCCCCACAATCGGTCCATACTGGGCGCTGGGCGTGGGAAGCTGGCCTCTGACCAATCATCGACCTTGATCACGTCAAGTTGTCGCGCAGGTGATAGGGAGACAGGGTTAAGCTTTCTGCGTGCAAAACATGCACCCGCTGAACTATCCATTATAGCTACGCCTGTCATCGCCATTTTTGCGTATATCCAAGGCTAGGCTGGTGTAGCGGGTGACCAGCTTGATCCATGTTGAGGAGCATCCGTGATCTTTTTAGCCTCAGCTAAAGCCGCTGCGGCAGCAGCGCGTGCTCTCTTTAAGCGTCAGTGACATTCACAGATTAATGATGAGCCTTTTTGGCAGC
This sequence comes from Pseudomonas sp. D47, assembly GCF_045447305.1. Taxonomy (NCBI): domain Bacteria; kingdom Pseudomonadati; phylum Pseudomonadota; class Gammaproteobacteria; order Pseudomonadales; family Pseudomonadaceae; genus Pseudomonas; species Pseudomonas sp. D47. The sequence goes on from NZ_JBJGXU010000131.1 coordinate 2,934, forward strand.
TTACCTCCATATGTTCTGTCGGTATTTGACTTCGAGGGCACCATGACCCGGCACGATAGCGGCGTTTTTCAAGGTAGTTGTCGCGTCCACCGTGGTGCTACGCGACCTTGATGCTCACTGTCACAGCTCCCTTTCGGGGTTCAGATATACCGTTCCGACTGGTTTCCAGTTGCGTGTCTCACCTGACCAACGTTCCGGTCTTTTTTTCTAGCCTGCCCATAGATTGCATCGCGCCGGGCCAGGATTTCCTGGTCTTTTCCCTCGTGACGTTGAGCCGGTGTCACAAAACGGATTCGGCTATGACGATGCTTGGTGTTGTACCAGGTCATAAAATCCCTCACCCAAACACGCGCATCATCCGGGCTGTTAAAACCATCTAGCGGCCACTGCGGGCAATATTTCAGTGTCCTGAACAGTGATTCCGAGTACGGGTTGTCGTTGCTGACCCGCGGTCGACCACGCGATGGCGTGATGCCCAGATCGTACATCTTGGTCAGCAGGGTCACCGACTTCATCGGCGCGCCGTTGTCAGAGTGCAGCACCAGCGGCTGGCGCCAGCACTTTTCGTGGGTCACGCTTCGTTGCAGTAATACCGCTGCTTTTTCACCACTTTCTACGTCGTAAACTTCCCAGCCCACCGCCTTTCGGCTGTAGATATCCTCGATCAGATAAAGGGTATGCGTCCGGCCAACACACCTTCCTGACCTCGACGCCAAAGGCGATGGTGTCCACCTAATTTGAACTGACCCCCAAAGGTTGGACACAACCGTTGGGGGCGTCATGGGTAAGTACACAGAG
>NZ_JBJGXU010000132.1:0-3689 GCF_045447305.1 Pseudomonas sp. D47
GGACTTTTTGGTTACTTTTTGGTCCTTCAAAAAGTGACCCGCTGTAAGAGCGGAACCCTACGAAGCCGTTACCGCAGCAACGGATATGTACTCAATCTACCCAAAATCAGCGCCCCCCTCAAAAACCACCATCGCACGCAACCCCGCGCCCACTTTTTTGAACCGCGCCTTAGCCAGCCAGACCAACGAACATATCCTGCACGTCATCATGGTTGTCCAACCCTTCCAGAAAGGCCTCGACTTCAGCCATCTGCTCATCAGTCAAACCACTCACCGGGTTCTTCGAGAGGTAACCCAACTTGGCCGACAACACGGTAAAACCCTGCTCCGGCAACGCTTTCTGCACAGCATCCAGGTCGGTAGTTTCGGTAATAAACAGGGTGGTCCCTTCTTCCTCGCCGTCTTCGAAATCCTGGGCCCCAGCTTCAATGGCGGCCATTTCCGGATCAGCGTCCGGCGTGTCCGGCGACGCTTCGATCAACCCGACATGGTTAAAGTCCCAGGCCACGGAGCCGGAAGCACCCAATTGCCCTTTACGGAACGCCACACGAATCTCCGCCACAGTGCGGTTGATGTTGTCGGTCACGCATTCAACGATCAGCGGCACCTGGTGCGGGGCGAAACCTTCGTAGGTCACGCGGTGGTACTGCACGGTTTCACCCAGCAGACCGGCGCCTTTCTTAATGGCGCGCTCCAAGGTTTCCTTGGGCATCGAGGCCTTTTTGGCCTGCTCTACTACCAGACGCAGGTGGGCGTTGGTCGCGGTGTCGGCACCGTTACGGGCGGCGATGGTGATTTCTTTCACCAGCTTGCCAAAGATTTTGCCCTTGGCATTGGATGCCGCTTCTTTATGTTTGACTTTCCACTGTGCGCCCATGACTCACTCTCTTCATATCCATGGCGCCGAGACGTCTACTGGCCGGCGCTTTGGGGGCAGAGTTTATAGCGCAAAAACGCGCTAATCCACCAAAAACCGGCCATGCCCCTCAGGTTCGCAAGGGTTTGTTCGCAACGCTACGGTCCGGCACAAAATCCCCCACCTGTGCCAGCTCCGCCGGCCTGGCATTCCAGTAAGGCATCAGCACCACTGAGGAAAACAGCGCGGCGCCGGCAAACACAATAAATACCGTCACTGTGTCGAAGTAGCCCGGCAGCAGCCCGCCAAGAATCGCCCCGACCGAACCGCAACCATTCACAAAGCCGGCTGCCGTGGCGCCGGCCTTGGCAGTACCGAAGTCGATGGCGGCAGTGCTGCTGATCATCGAGTCCGGGCCGTACAGGCTCAGGCCCATGACAAACAGCAAGGCCATCACCAGCATCACACTGCCGGTGTGCAGCGCGCCCATGAACAACCCCAGGGCTACCGTCAGCACCAGCAGGCTGAGCACACAGGCCGGCATGCGCCGGGCGCCGAACAGTTTGTCGGACGCCAGCCCAATCATGATCGGCCCCAGCAACCCGGCCAGCTCAAACGCCGTCGGTACGATCGCCGCGCCCACCTTACCCACCGAGGGCATCTGCTCGTAAACGATCACCGGCCCCCACAAGAGGATGGCGTAACGCGCCGGTTTCAACAGGAAATACGCCAGCCCCAACGTCAGCACCGTGCGGTTACGCAAAATGGCGCGCAGTGGCTCGAGCACGCTGACACGCTTTTCGGCGGCAGTCTCCTCGGCGCTCAGCGGCGGTTGCGGCTCAACCGCCGGCAAGCCCACATCCTGCGGCGTATTGCGCTGGAAGATAAAGAACAGCACCGCGACCACGGCCACCACCGCCGCACTGGAGATAAATGCCGCGTGCCAACTGCCGATCAACGTGTAGGCCCACCACCCGGCAAAGGGCGACGCCACCAGGCCACCAAACGCGTAGCACGAACTCCACAGCCCAAGCACCCGCCCGCGCTGCTGCGCCGGGAAGAAACTGCCCAGGTTCTTGCACAACCCCGACCAGCCTGTGGACTGCGCCAGCCCTTGGATCAGCATGCAACTGATAAAGATCGGCAAGGTGGCGAACGTGCCCATCACCAAGGCGGCGGCGGCTGAAATCAGCAGCCCGCTCAGCACCACCACCCTTGGGCCAAAGCGGTCGGCCAGCATGCCCCAAGTGAACTGCCCCACGGCATAGGCGGCCAGGTAGAGGCCGTCGAGGTTGGCCATCATCATTTTATCGAGGGGGAAACTCGGGTCGTCGACGATACCGAGCTTGGCCACCGAAAACGCCTTGCGCGTGAAATAGAAGGCCGCGTACGCCAGCCAGGTGATGGCGAAAATCTGCACGCGCCAACGCTTGATACTACCCATAAGGATATTCATGGTGGTTCTGACCTCAGGTGAGTGTGCCGGCAGAATCGAGAAGCGAATGCCTGTTTTTTTTATGGTTGAGCACTGCAATGCCGAGCCTTGTAACGCGCGACATTGGTCAGATGGGCCTGCTTGCCAGCACCCATGGTCATCGCCGTTGTAGAACTCAACTGACGGCGACTGGCCGTATAAAACCAATGGCTGACTAATAGGTAAAATCGATTTATCGTATTTCAAATATAAGCTGAGCTTGTAAGAGGATCTGCGATGTCGGTATCCCATGCACAACTCAAAGCCTTCCACGCCGTGGCCGTACACGGCAGCTTTACCCAGGCGGCCGAGCGCCTATTTCTGACGCAGCCGGCCATTTCCGACCAGGTGCGTAAACTCGAAGAGCGCTTCGGGGTGCTGTTGTTTCATCGCAACAAACGCTCGGTGCGCCTGACCGACCTGGGTGAGCGCCTGCTGAGCATCACCCAGCGCCTGTTTGTGATCGAAGCCGAAGCCGAAGAATTGCTGCAGGACTCGCGCGCGTTGCAAACCGGCACCCTCACGCTGGCCGTGGATGCCCCTGTGCACGTGCTGCCGCAAATCGCCCGCTTCTGCCAGCTTTACCCAGGGATCAGCGTGAAGATCGAAACCGGCAACACCGACGAATCGCTGTTTCGCCTGTACAACTACCAGGCCGACCTGGCATTGCTAGGCCGCGATGTCGACGATGAGCGCCTGCTGTCGCTGCCCTTGCCCGACGACCAGTTACTCGCGTTTGTCGCACGTAACCACCCGTGGGCCGGGCGTGAGTCGATCTGCTTGGCCGACCTGGATGATACGCCGCTGGTACTGCGCGAAATCGGCTCGGTCACCCGTCAGACCCTGGAGCAGGAAATGCGCCAGGCCGGGCTACGCATTCGCCCTGCGATCCAGGTGGAGGGCCGCGAAGCTGCACGTGAGGCGGTGGTGGTGGGGATTGGCGTGGGGGTGGTTTCCGCTGCGGAATTCGGCGCCGACTCACGGGTGTATGCCATGCCGATCCGCGATTGCACCCAGCGCATGAAAGAAACCTTGGTGTGCCTCAAAGAGCAGAGTTCGCGCCGGGTGGTGGCGACCTTTCTCGATATTGTCCGTGACAGTCTGCGGTGAACTCGCAGGCCTCATCGCGGGCTTGCCTGGCTCCCACAGTGGACCGCGTACTCCAGCACAACTCGGTCAACTGTGGGAGCCGGGCTTGCCCGCGATGACCATAGGTATCTACACATCTTTTTATGGGTTGAGTTCTTTGGTTGTCGTGAGGGCGCTGGGTACATATCCGTTGCTGCGGTAACGGCTACCTAGGGTTCCGCCCTTACGGCGGGTCACTTTTGGAAAAGAGCCCCAAAAGTAACCAAAAGG
>NZ_JBJGXU010000133.1:0-3526 GCF_045447305.1 Pseudomonas sp. D47
ACGGCTGGGTGAAAAGACACTAGATGCCGCAAAACGTCGCCTGATGGAAGAGATGGGACTGGCCTGTGAATTGACTGAGCGCTTCACGTTCACCTATCAAGCACAGGTGCCGGGAGCGTTGATGGAGTACGAATATGATCATGTATTAGTGGGTTTCAGTGAGGCGACACCCATTCCAGCCCCTGATGAAGCCAAGGCTTGGCGTTGGGTACACCCTCTCGCGTTGCAGGATGAGCTGGATAACGCACCCGATACCTTCACGATTTGGTTTCGCACGCTGGTTGAGCATTACGGGTTAAATGAGATAGCCAAGTGGGCAGATTCATCGGAACACGCTCCCTCACCCTCATCGCCGATTAACACCCCGCCGTCGGTTGCTCCCTTCCATTTACCCCTCTGGCTTGAGACAGCCACTTACCCCCTGAGCCCCTTTACGGATCTGGTCCAACAGCACACTCGTCAATGGCTCAAGTCCATGGGGTTGGAAGACACCCCCGAAACTACCCGCCGATTGGATATATACGCTCCCAGCAAATATGCCGGTTACATGTGGAGTGATGCCCCCTTTGAAATACTGATCATTCTTTCTGACCTTTTGGGGTGGTTCTGCTGCCAGGGCAACCTTGCCGACGAGGACCGTCATGAGCCTGAAGCCCTCGAACGCTTGATTCGCGGCACTTACACCACTGCCTTCACACGCGACACCACGAACCGAGAGCCCTTGGGTCGTGCGCTGGCAGATATCATCCGGCGCGCGTCACGCCTGATGCCTCCATTGTGGAAACAGCGCGTTGCCGAGCAATACTCATCGTACCTGGCGCCCTCCATCACCGCGTTGATGCACCGCATCAACCACACACAGCCGGGTGTGGAAGGTTATGAAACGCTTTGGCAAACCGCCGGCAGTTTTCAAGTCTGCCTTGAGTTCACCTACCTGGTGCAAAACATTCAGTTATCGTCAGCGCTTTACTACAGCCAACCCTGGCAGGAACTGCGCAGCCTGACCTTGAACTTACTGAAGGCCGTTAACGACTTGCTGTCGTTTCGGATCATGGAAAACCCTGATGAAGACATCTACAACCTGCTCACTCACCTGAGGCACACCCAAGGTCTTAGCGCGACGCAAGCCGCGAACGAGGTGTCGCAACGCGTTGAACAGTGGGCCACGCAGTTCACGCGGGCTCAGGCTGTGCTACCCGAGCGCCTGGCAGCGTTGGGCTATGAAGTGCGGGCTCAGGAGCAAGCGATGATTTGCGCCCAAGCGCTGCATAATCAATGGCGCGGCAACATCGCCTGGCACCTGACAGTGCCACGCTATCGAGAAATACGCTTCAAGGGCCAGTAACCACTGCGCCCACAAAGTGTCTGCTTGTACATCCCCAGCCAGTGCGGCAAGGCCAGCGAAATAAACGGCAGGCAGGTCACCATAATCAGGAATACCCGCAAGATCATCAGCCACGGCAACGCCGCGCGGATGGTCTGGCCAACGCCACGAATGCCGAGTCCGCCGCCGTGCGGCACAACCGCACCCTGCAACGGGTGGCGGTAAAACGCGATGAGCCCTGGGCGATTCGCGAGCGCAGTATCCTGGTGCGCGAACTGGAAGCACTGCCCGGCACCCTTCGGGCGTTGATCGCCACCTTGATGCCGACACACTCAGTGCAGGCTGATGTTGCGCTGGCTGGCGTTATCGATATTGATATGGCTCAGCCGTCCCTGCCCATCGAACAGCAACAGATCAGCTCCCAGGCGGCGAAACTGGGCCGGTGATTGCGGCCAGTGCAAAGTGACGCAAAGCCGATCGCTGGCACGGTGAATAACGTGCCAGCACGTGTCCTGCTCCTCAACCCGATAACTGATCAGCAACCAGTCCTCAAATAGGAACGGGCTGACGGACTCATCCCATTCTTCGTCCGGCAAGTTGCCGGGCAGCCTGTAGCGCTTTCGAACCCCGTGCTGCTTAAGTACCAGCGTGGGTATTCCATCGTCGTGCTTGATCCGATACTGCGCCGATTCAGCGGTAGCACTGGGAACCTGGAAGTCCGTCTGCACGATGTCAAACGCGCTTTCGCGGCTGACCAGGCGCCGCTCCGGCAGACGATAATGCCAAAGCATCAGGCACCCGCCCGGTGCTGACAACCACAGGTATTCGTTGTATTCATCCACGTTGATGGCACGTACCGACTCCGGTAGGTCACTCACATGCCAGAGCGTTTCAAGGGCACGGTCAACATCCACCACGCGTAACTGCTGGCCTTTGCCGATGGTCCAGTTGCAGCCATCAAACTCGTTTGAAAATACATCCATGGCCAGTACACCGAGGTCTTTGGCGACGCGGTTCACCAGGTCCAGTTTGCTGATACGCCATACCGATCCGCGCCGGATCAGCACCAAGGCCACCTGGCGACTATGGGCAATGACGATCTTCTGCGCCGGCACCGCAAAGTGAAACAGCGTCGCGCCCGTTGCATCCAGCACCATGACTCCCGCCTCGCCCAGCGCCACCAGGTAACGCTCATAGTCCAAGGGTACCGCGTCGAATAGGGGCCGATTGCCTGCGGCGGGCGCTGACCACTCGCGGGTGTCGGCCAAGCGGTCCAGGGAGACCACCGCTGCACGCTTCAGGGCGTGGCCAGGCAAGTCCGCCTGAAGCAGTTTGTCCTGACTCATCTTGACCAGCGCCTGTAGCTGATTGTGCGTCAGCTGCCCTTGAGCGCTGAATTGATCGGCAAGAATCGCGTGCACGGTGGCACCTGCCAGCCAGGCCAGGGCGGTAGTGTTCGACTTGTGCAGCAACAAGGCCTGCGCCAAAGCGGCTCGCTCGCCGGCACGCTCGGGGTCGTCACGCAATTGCTCCACCCATGGCCCGTAAGCATGCAGGGTCTCGGGCAACAGGATGGCGCGTTTGACCAGTGCGCCAATGGCCAGGCGCCCGCCGGCGGCCTCGGCATTCAGCAACCATTGCGCGGCACGTGGGCGTTCTGCGGGAAGGCTCCAAATCACGTCGACCGCTTGCAGCCACAAGCCTTTGGCGATCAACGACTCAGCCCACTCCAGACGCAGGCGGTCGGCGATTTGCGGCGACTTGGCTTGGAGCATCACCACGGCATCGGCGAAAGCATTGTCGCGCCGCGCCACCAGCACGGCGCGCTGCCACTGCTCGGCCAGGCACAGCAGACGCACGATCACCGCAGGCGGCATGTCCCATGCAAGGGCCAGGTCAGCGGCCTGCTGATAGCGTGCATGTTTCTCCAGATAATCGAGGGCTTGCTGACGCTCCTTGAGCAATTCGGCGAGGACAAACACCGCTTCTTCTATACGACCGGCACGGTCCAAGCGTTCAAAGGTCTGGCGATACACCTGCCGCAAGTGCTCAGCCAAGTCTTCTTCGAACAGCATCGAACGCGCCGGGCCGTCCTGCTGGCTGAGGTTCAGGTCCTCGCGGCGCTGGGGCGTACCAAAGCTCTGTTCACCGCTGGACGCCCCACTGTTCAAGGGGATCGCGTGGCGCAAGGCTTCTTCGAAG
>NZ_JBJGXU010000134.1:0-3127 GCF_045447305.1 Pseudomonas sp. D47
CCTCTGGCGGCAAGCTCTCAGGCGTCGCAGCCAGCGTCGCCGCCTTCAGTGGTCTCGCTTTGGGCTGTACGAACCTTTATATCCCCATCCTCGTAATGCTCATCCTTACCCAGAGGAACGCTTCGCGTCACGTACCTGAGGCAGGAGCCGTATGCGGTAGTTCCGCACGTACGGATCTATGTGCGGGGGGTGGCAGGTAACTGCCATTCCTACCGCGACCGAAAAAGAGTGGAATTGTCGGATTTTAGCTAATCGGAAGCCGATGCCGGGCACGGCGCCGAGCTGCTGAAGCTCGTCAGAGGCATCATGCTTGAATTTAATCCTGGATGGGATTGGTTAAAGAGCGCGCAGGACCTTTCGCCGTCACGGATGAGAAAATCTGCGCACTCTTGAACTCTCGGAAATAGGCGGTTATTCGAGGGCCCTTGTGTGAAAAACAAGTTTTCACTGTTTTTTCACTACTTTTGGTGTCGATTGTAGTTATAAAGCGTCCAGGACTCTTGATGGCGCGATGGATATGCTCAGCTATAATTTTGGATTTTTTAACCGCCATGCGGGTGCGTTTCGCAAGACTGCATATCTTTGCTTAGCCCTCCAGCTTTTTAGTGTTACCAGCGCGCTCGCATCTCCCGTCGCGGAGCGTGCTATACAAGTCGCGCGTGAAAAAAAACAAACAGTCCTGCCAGACCAAGAATACGTCCTGGTAGTGCCTGCCGAGCATGAAGCGCTTAGCAGTATTGCTGCTCGCTTTGGCGTAACCGAGGCTGCGTTGCAGGCTTTGCATGAACAGACCATGCAGTTAGGCTGGTCCGGCCAAGCCCTTATGATCCCTCGTCAAAACACGGGCGAGTCGCGTTTATACCCTGGCTATGTCACACATACGCTTGCTGTTGGCGAAACGCTGGGCTCACTGGCAGTTCAGGTCAATCGATCAGAGCCTGAGTTGCGTCGCCTCAACACGGTGGTGTTAGGTGAGCCAGCGGTCAATACACTTGGGGCGGGTGAGGTTCTGTTGATCCCGGCCGCTGCTAACCCATCAAAAGCCCTAAAAGGCAACAAGCCTATCAGAGGTATTGACTCGCCTAAAAGTCAGCAGGACTTTGAAATGCTCTTGGCCAAAGTGGCATCCGATGCCGCCAATGCCTATGAGCGTCAGGCGCGTAACAATGGCCAGGGAGCGGGTGTTTTTTTTGCTCAGCACGGCGCTACCACCGCCACCAATGTGCTGACCAACATGATGTCATCCTCGGTTGAGGACGTTTTATCACCTTACGGTCGTGCGAAGATCGGCTTGCGCGCGAATGCGCGCACCAACGATGTCGATCTGAACGTCGATTACTTGCACCCCATTGCCCAAACCGAGAAGGACATCCTCTTCGCTCAACTGGGCGCTCGCACGTTTGATGATCGCAATCTGGCGAACGTGGGCGTAGGCTACCGGCGTCTGGTTAGCTCTGATCTGATGCTGGGCGGCAATACCTTCTTTGATCACGACTTCACCCGCAGTCACAGTCGCGCAGGGCTTGGGTTGGAGATGTGGGGCAACAGCGCCCGTCTCGCGACCAATGCTTATATACCTGTCAGCCCCTGGAAAAAGTCCGATCAGCAACGTTTGAACTCTGATCCCAACCGGATGAACCTGTTTGAGCGCCCGGCCGCTGGTTGGGATGTGCGGGGTGAGGTACTGATTCCCGGTATCCCACAGCTGTCTGCTACAACTCAGTACTTTCAGTGGAAAGGCCAGGGTGTGGACGCTTTTGGTGCTGGTAAACTGAAGAAAGATCCTAGTGGGCATAGTGTCGGTTTGAAGTGGCAGCCGATACCGTTGCTGGATTTTACGTCTGAGCATCAGCAGCTTCAAGGTGGGAGCGGACAGTTTTCCTTCGGCATGAATCTGAATTGGAGTTTTGATCGCGATCTTAACCAACAAATGCGTTCCGGGCAGGCTACAGCCATGAGACCCTTGGCATTGGCTAAGCAGGACTTTGTCGACCGTAATTACAATGTTGTGTTGAACTACAAAGAGCAGGCCAAGTACCGAGATTTCGGATTTATTTCAAAGACGGTTGTCATTCAGGCTAATTCTCCGTCTGGCGCTCCTTTGACTCAGGTCTCACCATCGCTGCGTGGTGTTCCCACCGCAGGTATCGTGCGCTACGAGTTGTCCAGCCACACATCGACGGTGACGATTGATCCTCAGTCAGGCGTAATTACTGTAGCGCCTGGCGCCGACATTCAACAGATCAACGTTATTGCGCGGCTCTATATGCCCCGTCTTGCCTCATTGGAGGGCAGGAACGGTCTGTTCGAAAAGTTGCTGGCCTCTGCGGGTAACGTGTTGCGCGCCACTGCTGGCTTCTTAATTGCCCCGGCGAATGCAGGCGATAATGAGGGCCTCCCTCAGAACTACATCGAAGTCGCCGATGATAGCTACCACCTCGCTATCAGTGAAAGCCAGATCACCGTCGGCTCCATCGAGTTGGCGGTCATCGAGGATCGCTCTCCGGCCAACGGTAGTACACCAAACATAGTCAGTGCAACAGTTTGGGATGATAGGGGCAATCCGGTCGACAACACTGAAGTGAGCTTCACTTTGACCAATACTGCGACGCGCGATGTCCAGATTGCTGTGACTGATGCAAATGGTCTTGCGCGCTTGAGTTTCGCGAGCTCGCTAGCCGGAAAGGTTGCTGTCACCGGTCAATCCAATAGCAAAGCCCATACCATCGATGTTTATTTCATAGCGGATGTACAGTCGGCAGAAATTGTCCTCGATGTGAGTAAGAAAACAGCGACGGCCGGTAACGATGTGGTGATCCTTACCGGAACACTCATTGATGGACATAAGAACCCGGTGCCGGGTGTCAATGTAGGGCTTACGGCCAACAATGAGGCGATGATCGTTCGCAGTGCCATCACAGACGCCGATGGGCGTTTCAGCGCTGAGCTTCGCAGCCAAAAAACTGGAAGCACCGATGTGACAGCGAGTGTAGACGGCGACGTACTTGCTACTGCGACCGTTTCTGTACTCTTTGTGGCGGATACCAGTACGGCGATGATCGACCAGGGCAACCTGACGGTCACCAAAGACAATGCCGTGGCCAACGGCAAGGTCCCCAACGCAGTG
>NZ_JBJGXU010000135.1:0-3041 GCF_045447305.1 Pseudomonas sp. D47
GGATCAGGCTAAGGTAAAATTTGTGAGTTACTCGTAATTGAGTATTATCGAATTTTCGGCGAATGTTGTCTTCACAGTATAACCAGATTGCTTGGGGTTATATGGTCAAGTGAAGAAGCGCATACGGTGGATGCCTTGGCAGTCAGAGGCGATGAAAGACGTGGTAGCCTGCGAAAAGCTTCGGGGAGTCGGCAAACAGACTTTGATCCGGAGATGTCTGAATGGGGGAACCCAGCCATCATAAGATGGTTACCTTACACTGAATACATAGGTGTAAGGGGCGAACCAGGGGAACTGAAACATCTAAGTACCCTGAGGAAAAGAAATCAACCGAGATTCCCTTAGTAGTGGCGAGCGAACGGGGACTAGCCCTTAAGTGGCTTTGAGATTAGCGGAACGCTCTGGAAAGTGCGGCCATAGTGGGTGATAGCCCTGTACGCGAAAATCTCTTAGTCATGAAATCGAGTAGGACGGAGCACGAGAAACTTTGTCTGAATATGGGGGGACCATCCTCCAAGGCTAAATACTACTGACTGACCGATAGTGAACTAGTACCGTGAGGGAAAGGCGAAAAGAACCCCGGAGAGGGGAGTGAAATAGATCCTGAAACCGTATGCGTACAAGCAGTGGGAGCCCACTTTGTTGGGTGACTGCGTACCTTTTGTATAATGGGTCAGCGACTTATTTTCAGTGGCGAGCTTAACCGAATAGGGGAGGCGTAGCGAAAGCGAGTCTTAATAGGGCGTCTAGTCGCTGGGAATAGACCCGAAACCGGGCGATCTATCCATGGGCAGGTTGAAGGTTGGGTAACACTAACTGGAGGACCGAACCGACTACCGTTGAAAAGTTAGCGGATGACCTGTGGATCGGAGTGAAAGGCTAATCAAGCTCGGAGATAGCTGGTTCTCCTCGAAAGCTATTTAGGTAGCGCCTCATGTATCACTGTAGGGGGTAGAGCACTGTTTCGGCTAGGGGGTCATCCCGACTTACCAAACCGATGCAAACTCCGAATACCTACAAGTGCCGAGCATGGGAGACACACGGCGGGTGCTAACGTCCGTCGTGAAAAGGGAAACAACCCAGACCGTCAGCTAAGGTCCCAAAGTTATGGTTAAGTGGGAAACGATGTGGGAAGGCTTAGACAGCTAGGAGGTTGGCTTAGAAGCAGCCACCCTTTAAAGAAAGCGTAATAGCTCACTAGTCGAGTCGGCCTGCGCGGAAGATGTAACGGGGCTCAAACCATACACCGAAGCTACGGGTATCACTTAGGTGATGCGGTAGAGGAGCGTTCTGTAAGCCTGTGAAGGTGAGTTGAGAAGCTTGCTGGAGGTATCAGAAGTGCGAATGCTGACATGAGTAACGACAATGGGTGTGAAAAACACCCACGCCGAAAGACCAAGGTTTCCTGCGCAACGTTAATCGACGCAGGGTTAGTCGGTCCCTAAGGCGAGGCTGAAAAGCGTAGTCGATGGAAAACAGGTTAATATTCCTGTACTTCTGGTTATTGCGATGGAGGGACGGAGAAGGCTAGGCCAGCTTGGCGTTGGTTGTCCAAGTTTAAGGTGGTAGGCTGGAATCTTAGGTAAATCCGGGATTCTAAGGCCGAGAGCTGATGACGAGTTAACTTTTAGTTAACGAAGTGGTTGATGCCATGCTTCCAAGAAAAGCTTCTAAGCTTCAGGTAACCAGGAACCGTACCCCAAACCGACACAGGTGGTTGGGTAGAGAATACCAAGGCGCTTGAGAGAACTCGGGTGAAGGAACTAGGCAAAATGGCACCGTAACTTCGGGAGAAGGTGCGCCGGTGAGGGTGAAGGACTTGCTCCGTAAGCTCATGCCGGTCGAAGATACCAGGCCGCTGCGACTGTTTATTAAAAACACAGCACTCTGCAAACACGAAAGTGGACGTATAGGGTGTGACGCCTGCCCGGTGCCGGAAGGTTAATTGATGGGGTTAGCTAACGCGAAGCTCTTGATCGAAGCCCCGGTAAACGGCGGCCGTAACTATAACGGTCCTAAGGTAGCGAAATTCCTTGTCGGGTAAGTTCCGACCTGCACGAATGGCGTAACGATGGCGGCGCTGTCTCCACCCGAGACTCAGTGAAATTGAAATCGCTGTGAAGATGCAGTGTATCCGCGGCTAGACGGAAAGACCCCGTGAACCTTTACTATAGCTTTGCACTGGACTTTGAATTTGCTTGTGTAGGATAGGTGGGAGGCTTTGAAGCGTGGACGCCAGTTCGCGTGGAGCCAACCTTGAAATACCACCCTGGCAACTTTGAGGTTCTAACTCAGGTCCGTTATCCGGATCGAGGACAGTGTATGGTGGGTAGTTTGACTGGGGCGGTCTCCTCCTAAAGAGTAACGGAGGAGTACGAAGGTGCGCTCAGACCGGTCGGAAATCGGTCGTAGAGTATAAAGGCAAAAGCGCGCTTGACTGCGAGACAGACACGTCGAGCAGGTACGAAAGTAGGTCTTAGTGATCCGGTGGTTCTGTATGGAAGGGCCATCGCTCAACGGATAAAAGGTACTCCGGGGATAACAGGCTGATACCGCCCAAGAGTTCATATCGACGGCGGTGTTTGGCACCTCGATGTCGGCTCATCACATCCTGGGGCTGAAGCCGGTCCCAAGGGTATGGCTGTTCGCCATTTAAAGTGGTACGCGAGCTGGGTTTAGAACGTCGTGAGACAGTTCGGTCCCTATCTGCCGTGGACGTTTGAGATTTGAGAGGGGCTGCTCCTAGTACGAGAGGACCGGAGTGGACGAACCTCTGGTGTTCCGGTTGTCACGCCAGTGGCATTGCCGGGTAGCTATGTTCGGAATAGATAACCGCTGAAAGCATCTAAGCGGGAAACTAGCCTCAAGATGAGATCTCACTGGGACCTTGAGTCCCCTGAAGGGCCGTCGAAGACTACGACGTTGATAGGTTGGGTGTGTAAGCGCTGTGAGGCGTTGAGCTAACCAATACTAATTGCCCGTGAGGCTTGACCATATAACACCCAAGCAATTTGACTACTTCGGACTTGGAAACAAGTAGA
>NZ_JBJGXU010000136.1:0-2848 GCF_045447305.1 Pseudomonas sp. D47
AATAGCCGCCGTTACCGCAGCAACGGATATGTACCCATATCTACCTAAAAACCCGTCATCGGCCTAGCACGACACAAGAAGTTGCGTAGATACCTATGCCCATCGCAGGCAAACCAGCTTCCACAGGTGACCGAGGTGTTCAGGCGAACGCGGTCGAGTGTGGGAACTGGCTTGCCTGCGATAGCGGTTGTGGCTTAGGCGCTGATCTTGAGCCCAATAAGCCCGCAAATTATCAACGCCACACTGGCCAACCGGAACAGCGCCATGGATTCGCCAAACAGGATAATCCCGGCGATCACCGTGCCCACTGCGCCCACGCCCGTCCAGATCGCATAGGCCGTGCCCAGCGGCAGTTCTTTCATGGCAAGGCCCAGTAGGCCGAGGCTGATGACCATGGCGGCAATCGTCAGGGCGGTGGGCAGCGGTTTGCTGAAGCCGTCGGTGTACTTCAAACCGACCGCCCAGCCCACTTCAAACAGCCCGGCAAAAAACAGGATGATCCAGGACATGATGACCTCTCTTCTAAAAGTGGGGTCGTCCCCTGGAAAGCGCTCGACAGCGTCGCGGGGTCGTCCCCGCGAAGTTCGGTAGAGTGCCGAAAATTGATCAGGCGATCAAGTTTGCGGCGTGTTTTCCAATACGCGGCGGTCTTCCTTTTCGCTCATGCGGCGGAAGTAAGTCGAGAGCAGCGCCCCGGAAATATTGTGCCAGACGCTGAACAGCGCACTCGGCACCGCCGCCAATGGCGAAAAGTGCGCACTGGCCAAGGCAGCGCCCAACCCGGAGTTCTGCATGCCCACTTCCAGCGCCAGCGACTTGCGCTGCGCCAACGGCAGCTTGAACAGCCGGCCGGTGAAGTAGCCCAGCAGGTAGCCGAAGCTGTTGTGCAGCATTACCACGGCCATGATCAACAGGCCCGACTCGGCGATCTTCGCCTGGCTGGCGGCAACCACGGCGGCGACGATGATCACGATGCTCACCACCGACACCAAGGGCAGTACCTCCACCGCATGGCGGACACGCTCGCCAAGCACGCGTTGCGCGACCACGCCCAGCACGATCGGCAGCAACACCACTTGCAGGATCGACCAGAACAATTCCATGAACGATACCGGCAGCCAGGCCGAGGCCAGCAGCCAGATAAGTGCCGGCGTCAGCAGCGGGGCGAGGAGGGTGGTGACGGCGGCAATCGCCACCGACAGCGCCAGGTCGCCGCGGGCCAGCCAGGTCATTACGTTGGACGAAGTGCCACTTGGGCAGCAACCGACCAGGATCACGCCGACGGCAATTTCCGGTGGCAGGTTGAACACCCGGCACAGCAACCAGGCCACGCCCGGCATGATCACAAAGTGCGCGACCACGCCCAGGGCCACGCGCCACGGGTGGCGCGCGACCTCGGCGAAGTCTTCAAGTTTGAGGGTCAGCCCCATGCCAAACATCACCAGGCCCAGCAGCGGCACGATGGCGCCTTTGAGGCCGATGAACCAACCGGGTTCGAGGAAGGCGAGCACCGCGAAAATCAACACCCAGTAGGCGAAGGTATTGCCGACGAAGCGGCTCAAGGCGGCGAGTGCGCGCATGGGGGATGTCCTTGTTATTAGTTAAGTTCGGTAACGCCGATGCCTGCTTGGAAACCCAATCAAATGTGGGAGCGGGCGTGCGTAGGAGCTGGGCTTGCCCGCGATGCAGGCACCTCGGGCCTTGAGTTGTACCGAGGTGATGCGATCGCAGGCAAGCCAGCTCCCACACACGCCGGCTCCCACATTTTGATCTTCACATGGCTTTAGATGCCTTGTGGGGTTTCTTCACCACCCAGTGCTTCGATCAGCGCCGGCAAGAACTCGCCGAACGTGAGCATCATCAGGGTAAAGCTGGCGTCCAGTTGGCCCAGGGCCTCGTCGCCGCCGTCCTGTTCTGCCTGGTCTTGCAGCAGGTCTTCGAACTTCAGGCGCTTGACGGTCATTTTGTCGTCGAGCATGAAGGACAACTTGTCCTGCCAGGCCAGGGACAATTGGGTCACGACTTTACCGGTGGTCAGGTGCAGCTGGATTTCTTCGCCGGTCAGGTCTTGGCGCTTGCAACGCACAATGCCGCCGTCTTCATGGGTGTCGCGCAGCTCGCATTCGTCGAGGACGAAGAAGTCATCGGCCGGCTTCTGGGTCGTGACCCAGTCGGTCATGATCGCGGTTGGCGCAGTTTTTACTGTGAGTGGGCGAACCGGCAGGGTGCCGATCACTTCACGCAGGGTCGACAGCAGGTCTTCGGCGCGCTTGGGGCTGGCCGAGTTGACCAGGATCAGACCCTGTTTCGGCGCGATGGCGGCGAAGGTCGACGAGCGACGAATAAAGGCGCGCGGCAGGAAGGCCTGGATGATTTCATCCTTGATCTGGTCGCGTTCCTTTTTATAGACCTTGCGCATTTGCTCGGCTTCGATCTCTTCGACTTTCTCTTTGAGTGCGTCACGCACCACGCTACCCGGCAGGATACGTTCTTCCTTGCGCGCGGCGATCAGCAGGAAGTCACCGCTGACGTGAACCAGGGGAGCGTCTTCACCTTTACCGAAAGGGGCGACGAAACCGTAAGTGGTCAACTCCTGGCTGGCACAAGGGCGCGCCAGTTTGGTGGCCATGGCCGCTTCCAACGCCTCGGCATCAACAGGCAGATCTTGGGTCAGGCGATAGATAAGCAGGTTCTTGAACCACATGGGGTGAGTCTCTCCTTTATACAAAGGGGGGCATTATTCTCTTGATATCGCCTGAGGCCAACCCTGCCTAAGCCATTGGAAGGGCTGAAAAAAAAGATTTAAGAAAGTGCTTGCCAGACCTAAGGTCGCTCCGTAGAATGCGCG
>NZ_JBJGXU010000137.1:0-2576 GCF_045447305.1 Pseudomonas sp. D47
TGCGGATTCCACGGCCATCCGGCCACCCATTCCATGAACATCCGGCCACTGATTCCACGATGATCCGGCCGCCCATTCCACGGCCATCCGGCCACCAATAAGGCAGGCAGCAGCGCAGGATTAATTCACTACCATCGACCTCTTTTATCGAAGCAGAGAGGTCGTCGTGGAACGTTTATCCATGCGTAAGATTCGAGAAGTGCTACGTCTCAAATTCGAGGTCGGCCTATCTGCCCGCCAGGTCGCTGCCAGCTTGCAAGTCGGTCGAGCCAGCGTCGGTGAGTACCTCAATCGCTTTGCTGCCAGCGGCCTGACCTGGCCCTCTGCGCTGACTGACGCCGAGTTACAACGGCATCTTTTTCCGCCGCCGCCCGCCGTTCCCAGCGATCAACGTCCGATGCCTGACTGGGCGTGGGCGCATGCCGAGCTGCGCCGCCCGGGCGTAACTCTGGCCCTGCTTTGGCAAGAGTACCGAATCGCTCACCCGCAAGGCTTCCAATACAGCTGGTTCTGCGAGCACTACCGCCTCTGGGCCGCCAAGGTCGACGTGGTCATGCGCCAGGAACACCGTGCCGGCGAGAAGCTTTTCGTCGATTACGCTGGGCAGACCGCGCCGATCATCGACCGACAGACCGGTGAAATCCGCCAAGCCCAGATATTCGTCGCTGTCTTGGGCGCATCGAGCTACACCTTTGCCGAAGCCACTTGGTCGCAGAAACTGCCCGACTGGCTGGGCTCGCACGTACGTTGCTTCGCTTTTTTCGGCGGTACATCGCAGATCCTGGTGCCCGATAATCTACGCAGCGGCGTCACCAAGGCACATCGTTATGAGCCCGATATCAACCCCAGTTACCGCGACCTGGCCGAGCATTACGGCATCGCCGTATTACCTGCTCGCTCGCGCAAACCCAAGGACAAAGCCAAGGTCGAAGTCGGCGTCCAAGTGGTCGAGCGCTGGATCCTGGCGGTGCTGCGCAACCGCCAGTTCTTCTCGCTGGGCGAACTCAACACCGACATCGCACTGCTGCTGGGTTGGCTCAATCACAAGCCCTTCAAAAAGCTTCCCGGCTCACGCCGGTCAGCCTTCGAGGCCATCGACCAACCGGCGTTGCAAACGCTACCGGAACACCCATACGTCTACGCCGAATGGAAAAAAGTGCGAGTGCACATCGACTACCATGTGGAGGTTGATGGCCACTTTTACTCGGTACCGTACCAGTTGGTGAAGCACCAACTCGAAGTGCGCTTGACCGCGCAGACCGTCGAGTGCTTCCACGCCAACCAGCGCGTGGCCAGCCATCTGCGCTCGCTGCACAAAGGCCGCCACACCACTCAAACCGAGCACATGCCCAAGAGCCACCGCGAACACGCCGAGTGGACACCGCAACGGCTGATTCGCTGGGCAGAGCAGACGGGGCCGAATACCGCTGGCGTTATCGCCTACATCCTCGAACGCCGAATCCATCCGCAGCACGGCTTCCGCGCCTGCCTGGGCATCCTGCGCCTGAGCAAACAGCACGGCGAAGCGCGGCTGGAAGCCGCGTGTCAGCGTGCGCTGGCACTGGGCGCGTGCAGTTACAAAAGCCTCGAATCGATCCTGCGCCAAGGGCTGGAAAAGCTACCACTCGCCCAGCAAAACCTGCCGCTACTGCCCGACGAGCACATCAACCTGCGCGGCCCTGACTACTACCACTGACCTGAAAAAGGAGCACGAAAATGCTGCCTAACCCGACACTCGACAAGCTACAAACCCTGCGCCTGCACGGCATGATCAAGTCGCTGGGCGAGCAACACGCAACGCCCGATATCAACGACCTTGGCTTCGATGAACGACTTGGCCTGATGGTTGACCGAGAACTGACAGAACGTGAAAACACGCGTCTGAGCAGCCGCCTGAAACTGGCACGACTGCGCCACAACGCCTGCCTGGAAGACATCGACTACCGCAGCCCGCGCGGCTTGGACAAGTCCCTGATCCTGCAACTGGGCAGCGGCCAGTGGCTGCGCGATGGCCTGAATCTGATCATCGGCGGGCCAACAGGCGTAGGCAAAACCTGGCTCGCCTGCGCGCTGGCCCACAAGGCCTGCCGCGACGGCTACAGCGTGCGCTACCTGCGGCTGCCGCGCTTGATGGAGGACCTGGGCCTGGCTCACGGCGATGGCCGCTTCGCCAAACTGATGGCTGGCTACGCCAAGACCGACCTGCTGATCCTGGACGACTGGGGTCTGGCACCGTTTACCGCACCGCAACGGCGCGACATGCTTGAGCTATTGGACGACCGCTACGGCAACCGCTCGACGCTGGTCACCAGCCAGATGCCAGTGGACAAATGGCATGCGCTGATAGGCGACCCGACCTTGGGCGACGCGATCCTCGACCGGCTGGTGCACAACGCATATCGCATCGAACTGAAGGGGGAATCGATGCGCAGACGCGCAACGAAATTGACGACGACAGGGACTTCAGACTAACAATGCAAACCTGCGTCGCTGCGCTCCGACTGCCTGGCCGGATGAGCGTGGAATAGGTGGCCGGATGTTGGTGGGCTGGGTGGCCGGATGGCGTGGAATGCGCA
>NZ_JBJGXU010000138.1:0-2399 GCF_045447305.1 Pseudomonas sp. D47
TGTTAATCAGCGTGCAAAACTTTCCAGATTTCCGGGGTAAACAGCGTCCAATAGTTTCCACCCCGGGGTGTGCAACCATCCGGTCTTTCGGCCGGAGAATCTGGGGTGTTATCGATGGATATAATTGCCGAAATTCGGCGCCGGCATCTGGTTAGCGGCGAGAGCATTAGTGCGATTGCGCGCAGCCTTAAACTCTCCCGGCCAACGGTGCGCAAGCATCTGCACTCGACGGCTGAACCGGTGTATGCGCGTCAGCAACAGCCCTCGCCAAAGCTCGGTGAGTTTCAAGTCACTCTGCAAGCCTGGCTCAATACCGAGCAGCATTTACCTCGCGCCCAGCGCCGTACGGCGCAGCGGTTGTTCGAGGGATTGCAGATCGAGGGTTATCGCGGCGCTTACGACAGCGTGCAGCGCTTCGTAAAACAGTGGAAATCCGTCAAGAACGGGCCAACGACAACCCAGGCGTTCGTGCCGCTGGTGTTCGCACCCGGCGATGCTTGTCAGTTCGATTGGAGCCACGAGCACGTCGAGATCGATGGCTTGCCGCAGACCATCAAGGTGGCGCATTTTCGTCTGGCCTACAGCCGGCAGATGTTCGTCGCAGCCTATCCCCGCGAGACCCAGGAGATGGTGTTCGATGCCCATAACCGGGCCTTTGCGTTCTTTGGTGGGGTGCCGCAACGGGTCATATACGACAACCTCAAGGCGGTGGTCGAGGCGATCCTGGTCGGCAAGGAACGACGCTTTAATCGCCGGTTTATGGCCATGGCTAATCACTACCTGTTCGAGCCGGTGGCCTGCACCCCAGCCTCGGGCTGGGAAAAGGGTCAGATTGAAAATCAGGTGGGTAATGTCCGGGAGTGGCTGTTCACGCCGATGGCGCGTTTCGCCAGCTTTGCGGCGCTTAATGACTGGCTGGCATTACGTTGCCGCGAGCTGAGCCAGCGCGAGCATCCTACCGAGCGCAGCCAGAGCATTGCCGAGCATTTCGCCCGCGAGCAACCGTTATTGCGCGCGTTCAGCGCGACCTTTGACGGCTATCTCGAGCAGATGCTGCGCGCCTCCAGCACCTGCCTGGTGCGAGTTGATCGCAACCGCTACAGCGTCCCTGCCGAATGGGCCGGTAAGGCGGTGTCCGTGCGCAGCACGGCCACTGAGGTACGGGTCGCCGCCGAGGGTGCGCAGATCGCCGAGCACGCTCGCCGCTTTGGCCGTGACCAGTTGATCTGCGATCCCTGGCATTACCTTTCGGTACTGGAGAAGAAGCCCGGCGCCTTGCGCAATGGCGCGCCCTTTGTCGAATGGGATTTGCCGGCGGCGATCCAGCAGGTTCGCGAACGTCTGCTCAAACAACCTCGTGGCGATCGCGCCTTTGTTGAGTTGCTGCTGGTCGCCCGCGAGGTCGGTCTAGACGCACTGCAAGTGGCCTGCGAGTTAGCGCTCGAATGCGGCGTGGTCAATGGCTCGCTAGTGATGAATGAACTGCGGCGCCTGACCGCTCCAGCCCGGCCAGTGCAGTTGGAACTGCCGGCACAACTGCAACTGCGCATTGAGCCGCTGGCCGATTGCGGCCGCTATGAGCAGCTAAGGAGCGGCCAGTATGTCCATTGACCGCGCCGCCCAACTGAAGACCTTACAGCTGCACGGCATGGCCACTGCGTGGCGCGAGCTATTGGCCGAAGCCCCGCGCCAATCAAGCCCTCCGGAGGTCTGGCTGGATCGCCTGATCGAGGCAGAACAAGCCGATCGGCAGGTGCGCAGCTTGCGCTATCAGCTCAAGGCCGCCCGTTTCCCGATCCATCGTGACCTGAGCGCTATCGACTGGGCCGAAACGCCCCTTGATCAAGGGCAGATCCAGCAACTGGCCAGCGCCGCCTTCATGGACAGCGCCCACAATCTGATCCTGGTCGGTGGCACGGGCACCGGCAAAACCCATCTGGCCACCGCCTTGGGCGTCGCCGCCATCCATCAAGGAAAACGCTTGCGCTTCTACAACGCCGTCGATCTGGTCAACCAACTAGAGCGGGAAAAACAGCAAGGTAAAGCCGGCAACCTGGCCAAGCAACTGCTGCATATCGATGCCGTAATTTTGGATGAGTTGGGCTATTTGCCGTTTCCCGACTCGGGTGGCGCACTGCTGTTTCACCTGATCAGCCAGCTCTACGAAAAGACCTCGCTGATCATTACTACCAACCTGTCGTTCGGCGAATGGGTCAGCGTTTTCGGCGATGCCAAGATGACCACCGCGCTGCTCGACCGCATCACTCACCACTGCGAGATCCTAGAAACCGGCAATGACTCGTTCCGCTTCAAACAGCGCAAGAAACAGATGAAAACCACGTAGCCGACTGGAAAGTTTTGGACGCTGTTACCTGGAAACTATTGGGCGCTGATTGACA
>NZ_JBJGXU010000139.1:0-2309 GCF_045447305.1 Pseudomonas sp. D47
CAATCAATTGATTAGGAAGCGACGACTGCCCTCCTTGAGCTTGGTGAAACGCGCTTTGAGATAAGGCTTCTCTTTTAGCAGGCGCTCGACATCGAGCACGGTGCTGTCCTTGGAGCGCTTCCAACTGATGAACCCGTTGCTGAACTCCGCCCGTGAGGCTTCGCCCATGGCTTGCAGGAGTGTCTGTTTCAACTGGGACTCGCGGGTTTTCTTTTCAGCAATGGACTGGCGAACCGCTTTGAGCTCCAGGTAGGTCGCCGCCAAACCCGCACGAGCGCTGAAGTCCACGGACTGACCATTGTCTAGGGGGTAAAGACAGCGCAAGGCCGCTTCAGACGAGGCGGACCCGTCAGCCGGTGGCGGCGTATCACTGACCACGTAATCCCAGAACACCCGCTCCAGCTCAATCAGTCGGGCAATCATCTGCTCATCCCGTTCGATGCGGTGGATCTCCAGGTGCTGACCCCCTAGCAGGACTGCCACATCCGCCGCCTGCTTGCCCGTCACCGCCAACTGGTGCATCACTTGTAATTGCACATACTCAGGCACGCCTTCTTTCCAGAGGCGTGCGCCGTTTATGCCGGCGGTTTTGCATTCGAGGATTTGGACATCGACGGCACCGATCACTTCACGGTCGATGTTGGCGAGCATCCAGGGCAGTGTGGGATCAGGGTGTTGCAGCACGGCGTTAATGCGTCGGACTTTCTTGCCGGTGCGTTTGCTGTAGTGCCAGGCCACGATTGGTTCCAGCACGTTACCCCAGTAGGCGGGACTTTCTTCATCATGAGGATCGATCTTCGGTAGCGTCGCATCGCGGCCAGTCTTTTCCAGCCATAACTCTAACTGCGATTTGTAGGGATTGAGGCCCACGGCTGCGCCTGCGTCAGAGCTGCCGATGCCTTGTTTACGCACGGCCAACCACTCCTCACGGGGCAGGGCCTTGGTGCCGATCAGCCGAAGGGCCGGGCGGCTTCTGGATACATGTTCAGGGAGAGCAATCGCGTTTGCGTTCATGGGGGTTACCTGGCGGGCATAAAAACGCCCGTTGAGCTCAGTGCTCGACGGGCGTAAGGGGTGAGGGGAGGACGGCATGTCAGGCCGCCAGTTGCAGGGCTGCCTCCAGTGCCCGTTGTTTGATGTGCGCCCCCTGACCAAACCAGGCGGAGTCCATGCGGTACTCGTTGCTGCGCGCTCGGCGTTCGTGATCGACGTACTCGGTGACTGCGTTCAGAAGGCCCCAGGCCGTGCCTTGTGCCGAAACCAGCGTTGAGCCTCGACCTTGGCCTTCGTACAGGCTTTGTACCTTGCGCATGGCGCGTTCGTTGGGCAGGACCTCAGGCAACTTGCTATTGGGCGTGACTTCACACAACACGTTCATGAAATACCCCATCGCTTCATGCCACTGAACTTTACGCTCGGCCAGCGCGCGCATGCGGTACATGAATTCGTCCCATTGCGAGACGGCCACACCCAATTGCTTTTTGACCACCTTGGCATCGAAGCGCGTGCTGTGCGGGACCTTGATGGCGCGGGTGGTGCCATCCAGGGCGATGGTCAAGGTGTTGTTGCAGACCACGCGCACGGTGGTCGGTGTGGCCGTGGTAGCGAGGGTGCCGTCGCAGGAGGTCGCCAGCAACAAATAGCCGTTGACCTGATCGTTACCCTTCAGCGCGGTACTTTGACCAGTACGTGCCAACGCCCAGAACTTACGACCGCCCTTGAGTACGCCTGCGGTTTCCAGCTCGTAGCCGGACATCTCGGTCAGGTCACGATAAAATTCCATGACCTCACGGGGCTGAACGGTTTGATAGCGATTGGAAACCACGGACAGCGGTGCTTTGGTGTCGGAGCGGTACAGCACCTTTTGCTCCGGGAACGAATGAATGCTGCCCATGTGGCCGATAGCATCGGCTTTGAAGTGCACTGGGCTTTCCTGGATCTGCCAGTCCATACCAGCTTCGCGTTGCCAGACTTCGATGGGCTGTTTCTGTGTCAGTTGACGGCCGAGGCCGTGCCATGGGGTTTCGCCGACGTAAGCCATAGTTTCAACAAGATGAGCCATGAGTAGAGTTCCTTGGGTGCAAGCCGGCTTCAAGGTCACGTGATGCGTGACACTGTCCGGACGGAGTTAGAGAGAGGAGTACGGTTTAGGCGGGTAAATTAAAACGATGCCCGCAGATCAGGCAGAGGTTGTGGGCGAGTACGTGGCGATCCAGTGTATCGCCGAGTTGAGCACCCAATGCACAGCCGCTGGCGCCACCGACAAGTGCGCCGAGGATGGCACCGGAAACGGCGCCGACAGTGACGCC